>NZ_DDHH01000173.1:0-14935 GCF_002338015.1 Rhizobium sp. UBA1881 | reverse complement strand
ATGGCGACCATTTCAGGTCGGGAGTAGCGCGGGATCATGGCTTCCTGCTTTCGTTCGTAAGGAATGTTGGCGTTCTAAAGGGGAATGTTGGCGCCCGTGTAGCAAAGACGCGCGGCAATCTCAACGCATGCGTTTCGCAAGCGCGAAACTCGTTGCCAGCAGGCAGACGAGCCCGAGGGGGACGAAGAGCCGCAAACCGAGCACCATGAACTGGTAGACGGAGCTCGCGCCGGTGAAGATGAGCTGGAAAAACCAGATCACAGATCCTCCAGGCGCGTGCCAGCGCGAGTAGAAAACCCGGTAATCCATCGCGAAGAGAAACGCCGTCATCAGGATCGTGCAGGCCGCTAGCGCCACGAAGAAGGCGGCGAACCGCGTTTCGATCCGGCGCTTGTGGGCGAAGAAGCGGCCGAGCATCAGCGCGAAGGGCCAGGCAAGCAGGCCGCCCGCGAAATAGAGGATGGCGAGATCGCCGAGGTGGCTGGTCTCCAGGCCGTTGCGCAGATAGAGCGTGCTCATTGCCGCAGCCAGCATCTGGAGAGCCCAGAGCGGTGCGCCGATGAGCACGGCGGAGTAGGGCGGGTACGCAGCCCGTAGCCGGTCTCCCATCAGCGACACGCCGCTCCCGATACTACGGATATTACTTGGATTGTCCTTCAGCGGCCGTCCGGAGCGCCGAAATCGCCTGCTTGTAGGCTTCGACAGAGCCGCCCTTGAAGATGGCGGAGCCGGCTACCAGCACGTTGGCGCCGGCCTTGCCGATCACAGGCGCGGTTTCGATCGTCACGCCGCCGTCGACCTCGAGGTCGATCGGGCGGTCACCGATCAGTGACTTGGCGGCGGCGATCTTGTCGGCCATGGCGGGAATGAACTTCTGGCCGCCGAAACCGGGATTGACCGACATGATGAGGATGAGGTCGATATCATCCAGCACGTTTTCGAAGACGGAGAGCGGCGTTGCCGGATTGAGGGTGACGCCGACCTTCTTGCCGAGATTGCGCACGGTCTGCAGCGAGCGGTGCAGATGCGGGCCGGCCTCTGCGTGGATGGTGATCCGGTCGCAGCCGGCCTTGGCGAAGGCTTCGAGATAGTCGTCGACGGGTGCGATCATCAGGTGGCAATCGAAGGTGGCGTCGGTGTAGGAGCGCAGCGACTTGATGACATCGGGGCCGAAGGAAATGTTGGGAACGAAGTGACCGTCCATGACGTCGAGGTGGATCCAGTCGGCGCCGGCCGCGGTCACGTCGCGCACCTCCTGGCCGAGCTTGGCGAAGTCGGCGGCCAGAACGGATGGCGCGATGCGGATGGGCTGGGTCATTGTCTCTCTCCGTTGAAGTCGCCTGGGATCAAGCAGGCGTTATTGCGCCGGCGCGCTGAAGGGGACGAATGCCCCGGAGCGCCATTGCATCAGCTGGTAAGGGTTTTGCGACAGCTCGTGGCCGGCGTCGAAGGTGATCTGGCCGAGTACGGTGTCGAAGGGCATGCCGCCGAGATGCTGGGCGACCAGCCGCTCATCGCTTGCCGCCGCCTGCACCGCCTTGATGGCGATCTCGACCGCGGCATAGGCGGGCAGGACATAGCCTTCCGGCTCGATGCCGGCGGCGCGCAGCGCCACACCTGCGGGCGATGCATCAGCGCGGGCGGTATAATCGGGCAGCGTCACGGCCAGCACGCCATCGGCGAGAGGCAGCGGCTGGTCGGCCGCGCGCATGCCGTCGCCGCCCATCAGGTCAAGCGCGATCTTTTCAGCCTTGGCATCGCGGGCGATGATGGAGACGTCGCTGCGGTCGCCGCCGATGAAGACCTTGGTGGCGCCCGCTCTCTTGAGCCGGCGAACGAGTGCGATCTGCTGCTCCTGGCCGGGACGGTATGTGTCGGTGAAGACGGGCTTCAGGCCGTTCTGCTCAAGCGCGTTGCGCACCGCTTCGGTGAGTTCGCGGCCGTGGATCGTGCCGTCCTCGACTAGGGCGATGGGGCTCGATGCCCAGTCGCGCAGGATGACCTCGATAATCTTCGCGGCTTCGGCGCCATCGGCCGGTGCTAGGCGAAACAGCGGCCAGCCGTTCTTCAGCGCATCTTCCATGAGAATGCGGGAGCGCACGGAGACGGTGATAGCAGGGATGTTGGCGTCCTTCAGCTTGGGGAGCGCGCCGTCGAGAGTCTGGCTGCAAAGGAAGCCGATAGCGACCTGGACCTTGGCTGCGATCAGCGCATCGGCAACGGCGCCGCCGCTATTGTCCTCGCAGGGTTCGTTGACGGTGACGATGGTGTCGCCATCCTGGCGGATCTTCGCCTCGGCGCCGGCGACGATCTCAGCGCCGAGTGGCGCGAAACTACCCGTCTGCGGAGCGACGACGCCAATCGTCACGCCGGCTGCATGGCATTCCCCGGCTGCGACAAGCAGCAGCGGCAGAAGACCTAAGCAACGCGAGATAGTCATGAAAGATGCACGCCCCAACCGTTTATTCCTGCTCTTTTATCCGTCCGGAATGGATCGTCAAAGAAAAACGCGCGGATTGGTCGCTTTTCGGCATCGGTTTGTAGAAAAGATAACCTATGACCGTCATAATGCGCGCGAAATGCGTGTGTTCGTGGAGTGAAATTTTGTTGAGCAAGCAACCGATCGATCCCGGCCTTTACAGGGACGCGATGAGCCGCTTTGGCGGGCACGTTCAGTTGGTGACGACCGCGGTCGGCGATCAGCGGCGCGGGGTGACGATCACGGCGGCCTGCTCCGTCTCGGACAGCCCGGCGACGGTGCTGGTCTGCCTCAACAACAGCAATCCGAAGAACGAGATCTTCTTCCGCAGCGGGACCTTCGCGCTGAATACGCTCGGCGCGCATCATCAGGCGCTGGCGGATGCGTTTTCCGGGCGCACGAAGATGGAGGATGGCGATCGTTTCTCGACGGGCCGTTTCGACAAGCTGGTCACCGGCGCGCCGGTGCTGATGGACGCGCTCGCCTCCTTCGATTGCCGGGTGACGGAGATCAAGGAGATGACGACGCATCACATCATCTTCGGCGAAGTCATGGCGGTGCGGTTCGACGAGGCGAAGCCGGCGCTGTTCTACATGAACCGCGATTACTACACTCTGTAAGACGGGCACGATCATGGACGCGGCCGAAATCGAAGAGATGTTTCAGGGGCTTGGCCCCGTCACCATCAAGCGCATGTTCGGCGGCAAGGGGATCTATCACCTCGGCCGGATCATCGCGCTGGAGTTTCGCGGCGACATGCTCCTGAAGGCCGATGACGTCAGTTCGCCCGCTTTCGCCGAGGCCGGCGCCAGCCAGTGGACCTATGAGGGAAAGACCGGCAAGCCGGTGAAGATGCCGTATTGGTCGATCCCCGACGACGCCTATGACGATCCCGATCTGATGGCGGGTTGGGTGCGGCTGGCTTACGAGGCGGCGATGCGGGCGGAGTGACCGGCCGCGCTTTCAAACTTCAATTCTAGAACTGTTCCGGGCCGAGATGGCTGATGGCGGCCGCAGCGAAGGCCGAGAGCGGCTGCGGCAGGTCGTTGCGCGCGAACCAGCCGAAATCCGAAAGCTTGTCAGGCTCCGTCAAGGCAGGCTCGCCGGCGTAGTCTTCGGCGATGTATAGCAGCGAGATCCAGTGCTGGCGGTCGGCGTCGCTGATCACCTCGGTCTGGCCCAAGACGCTGACGCGGCCGATTTCAAGGCCGCTTTCTTCCTCGGCCTCGCGTTTCGCCGCCTGTTCGGCCGGCTCCATATGATCCACCTTGCCGCCCACGATGCTCCAGTGGCCGGCTTCGGGCGCCTTGACGCGCTTGTAGAGGAGGATCTTTCTGTGGCGCAGGATAACCAATCCTACGCCGAGACCCGGAAAATCAATGCCGGGGCTGCCCATCCTGTCAGATCTTGGCGTTTGCCGTGATCAGCATGAACGCAGGGATGTCGTCGCCGAAGCCAACCGGCGTCGGGCCGTCATCATGGTCGCGGTAGCGGCGGCGGTCGCGATTGTCATCATTAGCCGGATAAGGGCGACGGTCGCGAGCATTGTTGTTCTGTCTGTTGTTTTCTGCTTTGCGCTCTTGCTTCACGCTTTCGACCCTTGCTGGTGCGGCTTGTACCGGTGCGGCTGCTGTTTCGATCGTCTCGACGCCATTATCCTCGGCGGCGATATCAGATTTATGACCCGAACGATTTCTGCCGCGGCCACGGTCCTTATCCCGCTCACGGCCGCCCTTGCGACGCGAGCGATCGTCGTCACGGCTCGGCTCGGCCGGCGGCAACGACGAGAGATCGCCATTGTGCCATTCGATCTTCTCACCGATCAGCTTTTCGATCGCGTCGGTGAATTTCTGGTCGCGGCTGGTGACGATGGTAAAAGCAGAGCCTGCACGGCCTGCGCGGCCGGTACGGCCGATGCGATGCACGTAGTCATCCGCGTGGATGGGCACATCGAAGTTGAAGACGTGGCTGACATCGGGGATGTCGAGACCACGGGCCGCGACGTCGGAAGCCACCAGAAGCTGGAGCTGGCCGTCGCGGAAATTCTGCAGCATGGTCGTGCGTGAACGCTGATCCATGTCGCCATGCAGCGCGCCGACGGAGAAGCCGTGGCGTTCCAGCGAACGGAACAGATCGGCGACGTCCTTCTTGCGGTTGCAGAAGATGATGGCGTTCTTCAGCTCCTCCTGGGCGCGGATGAGGTCGCGCAGCGTCGAACGCTTTTCGTAATCCTTGCCATGAGCGGCGACGAAGCGCTGCGTGATGGTCTTGGATGCGGAAGCGGGCTTGGCGACTTCGACGCGTTCCGGGTTCTGCAGGAAGCGGTCGGCCAGCTTCTGGATTTCCGGCGGCATGGTGGCCGAGAAGAACAGCGTCTGGCGGGTGAACGGGATCATCTTGGCGATGCGTTCGATATCGGGAATGAAGCCCATGTCGAGCATGCGGTCGGCTTCGTCGATGACGAAGATCTCGACGCCGCTCATCAGCAGCTTGCCGCGCTCGAAATGGTCAAGCAGGCGGCCGGGGGTGCAGATGAGGACATCGGCGCCACGCTCGAGCTTGCGATCCTGCTCTTCGAACGACACGCCGCCGATCAGAAGCGCGACGTTGAGGCGGTGGTTCTTGCCGTACTTCTCGAAGTTCTCAGCCACCTGGGCGGCGAGCTCGCGGGTCGGCTCGAGGATCAGCGTGCGCGGCATGCGAGCGCGGGCGCGGCCCTTTTCGAGCAGCGACAGCATCGGCAGAACGAAGGAGGCGGTCTTGCCGGTGCCCGTCTGTGCGATGCCGCAAATGTCGCGGCGCTGAAGCGCAAACGGAATCGCGCCAGCCTGAATAGGTGTTGGCACCGTGTAGCCCGCGTCGGTGACAGCGGAAAGCACTTTTTGGCTCAAGCCAAGATCAGCAAATGTCGTCAAAGGGAAAACTGTTTCCGTTCCGGTTCGGCCAGGCTCAGGCTTGAGTCGGCGGGATTGCATGCCGCAATGCAGCGCCACATAGGCTGAAACGGTTGAGAAGTCAAGGAACCGGCGCGGTCTCAGGGTTGTTGAGGTAAAACCACCGTTAGCGGGATCGTTCAGTTTATATAGCTGGCGAGTTTCGTGCCGGCGCTGATGAAGTAGATCGGGTCGACGGCGCGACCATTCTGGCGCACTTCGTAGTGCAGATGCGTGCCCGTGGAGCGGCCAGTGCTGCCGGCGAGACCGATCGTATCCTCGCGACCGACGGTGTCGCCGACCTTGACCAGAATCTCGGACATGTGGCCGTAGCGGGTGGAGATGCCGTTACCGTGGTCGATCTCGACCATGTTGCCATAACCGCCGGTCCAGCCGGCCGTGACCACCTTGCCGGGCGCGGTCGGGCGGACCTTTTCGCCGGGTGCGAAGCGGAAATCGACGCCGGAATGCAGCGCCAGCCGGCCGATGAAGGGATCGCGGCGGTTGCCGAAGGGGCTGGTGATTTCCTTGCCGATGGCGGGGTTCTGGAAGGGCAGCGACGAGGCGGTGTTGCGCACGGTTTCGAGCCGGGTGAGGGCGGTGTCGAGCTGTGCCAGCGAATTGTCGAAGTCGTCGCCGTTCTCGGGCTCGACATAGGGGCCGCCGACGGCGCTGTCGTCTGCGGCCTTTGCGCTCGCTGTCTCGGAGGGCACGCGGATCTGGAAGCGGGTCAGCACGTTGGAGATCGCAGCCGACGCGTCGGTGGCATCGGTCGTCAGCTGGCTGACGCGATCACGCTGGCGCTGCTCGATCCCCTTGAGCGAGAGAGTCACCTTGGAAAAGACGCGGTCGGCGCGGTCGCCCATGGTTTCGCGGGCCGGGACGTAGGAGAGCGTCGAGTTATCAGGCGTCACGTCAGCCGGCGTTGCGTCGCCGGCGAGTTGCCGCTCGATCGCCTGCATCGCGGCGGGCAGTTCGGCGCGCTTGCCTTTGGTCTCAGGCGCATAGGCGGAAGCGGGCGTTTCGGTCTTGGCGTCGAGGCCGGAACTCTCGGCGCGGTCGAGCAACTGGCCGAGCTTGCCGCGGCGCGAGGTCAGCGCCTGCTGCTGCTCCATCAGCTTGTCGACCTTGTCTTCGACCACCTGCTGGTCGAGCAGCTGGCGGGAGGTGACGCGATCGACCTGGGCGCGCAGTGCCGCGATGCGATCCTCGTAGTCATGCTGCATGCGTGCCTGACGCGCCATGGTTGCGCCGATCAGGTCGTCGCGGAGCACCAAGTAAGAGGTGGCGAGCAGGTAGCCGATGGCGAAAACGCCGACGAAGCAGACCGCGATTGCCGCCATCCAAGGCTTGACGGTCAGGTGACGAACCCGATCGCCGCTGGCAAGGATCAGGATATGTTCCTGTTTTTGCTTGCCGAATACGCCGTTCTGCTGTGTGTGCGCCACGGAGAATCTCCCAACTCACGGACCTGCCTGAATTGGGTCGATTACATACTGTTAAGGTTAACAAAGCCTTAGATTTGGCCTTATTCAACGCATGGGCGAATTATTGGAGTTTACTCTCGCTACACTCAAGAAGCGAGATTCTTGACCGCCGTGAGCACGGTTTCGGCGTGGCCCGCGACCTTCACCTTCTGCCAGATCGTCGCGATCGTGCCATCGGGACGGATCAGGAATGTCGTGCGCTCGACACCCATATAGGTGCGGCCGTACATGCTCTTCTGTTTCCAGACGCCATAGGCTTCCAGCGTGGTCTTCTCCTCGTCGGCCGCGAGTGTCACGCCGAGCTTGTGCTTCTTGATGAAGCGATCATGGCAGGCAGCCGAATCCGGCGACATGCCGATGACGGCGGCGCCGGCCTTTTCGAATTCGTCGGCAAGGGCGGTGAAGGCAATCGATTCGGTCGTGCAGCCCGAGGTGTCGTCCTTGGGATAAAAGAAAATAACCAATGCCTTGCCGCGGAAATCCGTCAGCTTCACGCGTCCGCCGCCATCGCGCGGGAGATCGAAGTCGGGCGCGCTGGAGCCGATGCTGAGTTCCGCCATGGGGAAACCTTTCTTTTGCCGGGTTTGTGGATAAGAGGTGATTTGCCAGATATATATTGGACAAATCACCGTCCAGCCAGTCTGGTCCAATCACAGAACAGGGAGACAGGCGAGGCGCATGTCGGCGATCCGCGGCGAGAAGGTTAGATTCCGCAAGAAAGATATCGTCGCGCTGCACGATCTTCCCTCGGCGCGAACGGAAGATCCGCTGATCGTGCATTGCCCGCCGACGCGCTCGCGCATGCGCCGGACCGCGGGGCTTGCCGGCGGCTGCATCGGCGTGCTGATCTTCATTATCGCCGCCATCATCTTTACGGTCGAAAGCGGTATCTTCGACGAACCCTTGTCGCGGCAGGCGCAATCGGCGCTGAATTCGGCGATCGGGCCGCGCTACCGGGCCGAGGTCGGCTCCACGGTCATTCGTTTCACCTCCAACATGCGGCTGGCGCTGGAGGCGCGCGACGTCAACCTGATCGACGAGAAGAGCGGCCAGCACATGTCGACGACGGGCGCCATGCGCATGGCGCTCGATCCGCTGCAGCTCTTCCGGGGACGCATCGCGATCGCGCAGGTGGAGGCGCAGGATATCGCGCTCGACACCGCGCTTCTGCCCTCGGGCGATCCGGTCAAGCTGGACAATCTCAGGATCGACCAGATTCCGGCTGCGATGGAAACGGCGTTCCAGCAGCTGGATATTCTTGACGGTTTCGTTGATCGCGGCGGCACGAAGTCGATCAAGCTCGAGGGGCTCGACATCAAGCTGGCGGACACCGACAACGGGCCGCTCTCCATCGTCGTCAACAGCCTGGTGTTTTCGAGAAATGCTGATCGCGCGCTGCAGCTCGATGGCGAGGTCGCGATCAACGGCCGCGTCACGACGCTGCATATCGGCACCGAAAAGACCGATGGCCGCACTTCACGGCTGACGGGCGAACTTGCCGGCGCCGACCTTGCGCCCTTCACCCTCAAACGCAATGCGATCGGCGAAATCCGCCAGGGAGTCGACAGTCTCGCCGATACGATCATTTCAGCGGAGCGCGGCGGAGAGACGTCCAAGCCTTCGCTTGCCGCTACCGTCAATCTGCAGCCCGGCAATTTCTACATGGACGGCGAGGCGCAGCCGCTGACCGGCGGGCGGGTCAATCTCGCCTATGATTTCACCAAGCAATCGCTGGAGATCGCGCGCTCGCAGCTGCAGTTCGGGCCGACGATCGTGCCCTTCAACGGCGCGCTGATCGACCTCGACAAGATCGACCCGGCCGCCGAAAAGGGTTTTGGCGTCGATCTGCTCGTCAGCGGCGGCACCGCCGCACCCGTCACCTCGGGCGAGCAGCCGCTTCCCTTCGATATCCAGGCGACGGGCCGCTATTTCGTCGGTGCCCGCGAATTGCAATTCCCCAACATGGCGGTGTCGAGCCCGGCCGGGTCGCTCTACGGCTCACTGCATGTGCGCTTCGGCGGCAAGTCGCCCGAGATCAGCTTCTCCGGCCAGTCGCAGCAGCTGCAGACCACGGCCGTTAAGCAGCTCTGGCCGTTCTGGATGGCGTCTAAGGGGCGCGAGTGGGTCGAGCGCAATCTCTATGGCGGCGTGGTCAGCAATGCCTCGATCGATGTCTTCATTCCCTTCGACCGGCTGGAAGAGGCCATCGGCAAGGGGCTGAAGCTGGACGAAAACCAGATCAAGATCGCCTTCGACATTGCCGGCACCCGCATGAACGTCACCGGCGACATTCCGCCGATCCGCGATACCAGCGCGCATTTCGAGCTGGCTGGTCCTAAAGCGACGATCTCGATCAAGAGCGGCAAGTCGTTCTTCCCGTCGGGGCGCACCGTCGATGTCGGCGAGGGCACCTTCATCCTGCCGTCGACCTATGAAAAGCCGCTGATGGCCGAGCTCAACCTGCCGATTTCGGGTGCGGCCGACGCGATCGGCGAGTTGCTGACCTTCAAGCCCATCCAGGTGCTGCAGCGCGCGGGTTTCGTGCCCGAAGACCTGAAGGGCAATGTGACCGCCTCGGTGCAGGCGCGTATCGGGTTGATCGCCTCTCAGAACCCGCCGCCGGTCGAATGGAAAGCGACGCTGCAGCTGCAGGACCTCGACGTCGCCAAGGCGATATCGGGGCGCAAGATCACCAATCTCGATGGCGTGCTGACGGCCGACCCGAAACAGGTGGTTCTTGACGGCAAGGGCGAGATCGACGGCGTGCCGGCGACTGTCAAGCTGGTGGAGCCGACCGACAAGTCCTCCGACATCCAGCCGCAGCAAAGCGTGACGGCGACGCTGAGCAACGATCAGCGCGAAAAGATCCTGCCGGGTCTCTCCGATATCATCGATGGCCCGATCAGCGTCGAGCTCGATCGCATCGACAAGGATCGCCAATCGGTCTCGCTCGATCTCGGCAAGGCGCGGCTCGATCTGCCCTGGATCGGCTGGTCCAAGGGGAGTGGCATCGGCGCCACCGCCGATTTCGAGATTGCCGGTCCCGACGAAAACCTGCAGATCAAGAATTTCGTGCTGAAGGGCGATGGCTTTGGCGCGACGGGCGCGCTGTCGCTGAGCAAGGGCAATCTGCAAAAGGCCGATTTCGACAGCGTGAAGCTTTCGTCGCTCGACAGTTTCGCGATCTCGCTTCGTCGTTCGAAGGGCGGCATGGACGTCTCGGTCTCCGGCAGCAGCGCCGATGTGCGGCCGGTTCTGGCGCGGATCAAGTCGGGCAGCGGCGACAAGGGTGATGGTTCGTCGAAGAACGACGGTGGCATTTCGCTCAAGGCCAAGCTCGACAGCGTCGTCGGCTTCAACGACGAGAAACTGCAGAACGTTCAGTTGACCTACGCCGCGCAGGGCAGCCGCATCCAGTCTCTCAACCTCTCGGGCGTCACCGGCAGCGGCGAGGCCGTTGTGGCGCAGACGCAAGGCAACGGTGTCATCAACATCACCAGCGGCGATGCCGGCGCGGTCTCGCGCTTCGCCGACCTCTATCAGCATATGCGCGGCGGCCTGCTCAACCTTTCGATCCGGCTCGGCGCGGGCGACAATTGGGATGGGTCCATCGACGTCCGCCGGTTCTCGATCGTCAACGAGCAGCGCCTGCATTCGATCGTCTCGACCCCCGTCGGTCAGGAGCAGCGCAGCCTGAACGCGGCCGTCAAGCGCGACATCGACACATCGGCGCAACGCTTCCAGCGCGGCTTCGCCCGTATCTTTTCGAGAAATGGTGTCGTCAGCATCGAGAATGGCGTGGTGCGCGGCGATCAGGTCGGCGCGGTGTTCCAGGGCACGCTGCGCGACGTTCGCGGCAACATGGACATGAACGGCACCTTCATGCCTGCCTACGGCCTGAACCGCCTCTTCGCCGAACTCCCGATCATCGGCATCATCCTAGGCAACGGCACCGACCGCGGCCTGATCGGCATCACCTTCAAGCTGACCGGCAAGCTCGATTCGCCGAATCTCACGATCAACCCGCTCTCGATCATCGCGCCGGGGGTTTTCCGGAATATTTTCGAGTTTCAGTGAGGTGACCGGTTGGTGCCAGTGAATATTCGCAATCGAGGCACATCAGCACAAAAAAGGCCGACGCTTCCGCGCCGGCCTTTTTTGCAATCTTAGCATCTGCCGCCCTCAAGCAGCCGGGCGGATCAGGATGTGTTTCTTCTTGCCGAGCGACAGCTTGATCACGCCGTCGGCGGTCACTTCACCGCCGCCGATGAGCTTGCGCTCGTCGCTGACGGCCTGGTCGTTGATGCGCACGGCGCCGCCCTGGACGTGGCGGCGGGCTTCGCCGTTGGAGGTGGCGAGGCCGGCGCGGACGATAAGGGCGAGGAGGCCGATGCCGGCGTCGAGTTCGGCCGTGGGCACGTCGATCGAGGGGAGGTTGTCGGAAAGCGCACCTTCCTCGAAGGTCTTGCGGGCGGTCTCGGCTGCCTGTTCGGCAGCAGTGCGGCCGTGCAGGATCGTGGTGACCTCGGTCGCCAGGATCTTCTTGACCTCGTTGAGCTCGGAGCCGGCAAGGGCCGAAAGGCGGGCGATCTCGTCCATCGGCAGCGTGGTGAAGAGCTTCAGGAAGCGCGGCACGTCGGCGTCCTCGGTGTTGCGCCAGTATTGCCAGAAGTCATAGACCGGCAACAGGTCGGCGTTGAGCCATACCGCGCCCGAAGCGGACTTGCCCATCTTGGCGCCCGAGGACGTGGTCAAGAGCGGCGAGGTCAGCGCGTAGAGCTGATCGGTCCCCATGCGGTGACCGAGGTCGATGCCGTTGATGATGTTGCCCCACTGGTCGGAGCCGCCCATCTGCAGCCGGCAATCGTAGCGCTTGGCGAGCTCGACGAAGTCGTAGGCCTGCAGGATCATGTAGTTGAATTCGAGGAAGGACAGCGAGTGCTCGCGGTCGAGGCGCGTCTTGACGCTGTCGAAGGAGAGCATGCGATTGACCGAGAAATGACGGCCGACGTCGCGCAGGAATTCGAGATAGTTCAGCGAGCGCAGCCACTCGGCGTTGTTGATCATCAGCGCCGGATTTCCCGACTTGTCGTAGTCGAGGTAATTGGCAAAGCAGCTCTTGATCGAGGCGATGTTCTCCTCGATCGTGTCGACCGTCATCAGCTTGCGGGCCTCGTCCTTGAAGGAGGGGTCGCCGACCATGCCGGTGCCGCCGCCCATCAGGGAGATCGGGCGATGGCCCGTCTGCTGGAACCAGTGCAGCATCATGATCTGGGTGAGGTGGCCGACATGCAGGCTCGATGCTGTCGGGTCATAGCCGATATAGGCGGTCACGGTTTCCTTGGCGAGCAGGGCGTCGAGGCCGGATTCATCGGAGATCTGATGAATGAAGCCACGCTCTTTCAGCGTGCGGAGGAAATCGGATTTGAACTCGGTCATGACCTTTTGCTTTCGGATCAGGATTTTCGGATTGGCTATTGTTGAAGCAACGCGGCGCGTTTAGCACTGTTTTCTCGCACAGTCACCATTTGGTTGATTGGCTCCTTTATTTGTAGATTATCGAGGGACAATGGGGAAAATCCTGACAGCGATCGGCCTGATGAGCGGCACCTCGATGGACGGGATCGACGCGGCGCTGCTTGAGACCGACGGCGAAAACATCATCCGCCGTGGGCCCAGCCTCTACGTGCCCTATGACGACGATCTGCGCGGCCGCTGGAAAGAGGCGCTGCAGACGGCCAAGGCCGTGGTCGAGCGCGGCGACCGGCCGGGCGATCTTGCCGACGCCGAGCGGGTGCTGACGCTCTGCCATGCGGCCGTGGTCAAATCCTTCCTGGCGCGCCATGGCCTCAAGCCTGAGGATATCGACCTCATCGGCTTTCACGGCCAGACCGTGCTGCATCGGCCGGATGCGGGTGTAACCGTGCAGATCGGCGACGGACCGCTCTTGGCGTCGGAGACCGGCATCGACGTGGTCTACGACATGCGGGCCAATGACATGGTGCATGGCGGGCAGGGCGCGCCGCTGATCCCTGTCTACCACGCGGCCCTTTCGGCCAACCTGCCGGATGGTTTCGCGGCGCCTGTTGTCTTCGTCAATATCGGCGGCATTTCCAACCTCACCTATGTCGGAGCCGACGGCGTGCTTTCGGCCTTCGACAGCGGGCCGGGGAACATGCTGATCGACCAGTGGGTCGAGGCGCATACCGGCCGGGCCTACGACCGCAATGGCGAGACGGCCAGCCGTGGGGCGGTGGTGCCGGATCTCGCGCGCCGCTATCTTTCGAGCCCGTTCTTCTCCGGCAATATCAGGCGCTCGCTCGACCGTGGCGATTTCCTGCCGCCGGAAAAGGGCGAGGTGTCGCTGGAGGATGGCGCAAGGACGCTGGCGCATGTGACCGCCGCCTCGATCGTCAAGCTCGCCGATCACCTGCCGCAACCGCCCAGGACATACGTCGTCTGCGGCGGCGGGCGACTCAATCCTGTCATCATGGGCGAGTTCGCGGATCTCGCCGCGGCAAAGGGTGCCCGGGTCGTCTCGGCGGAGATGGCTGGTTTTGACGGCGGCGCCATGGAGGCGGAGGCCTGGGCCTATCTGGCGGTGCGCTCGGTCAACAGGTTGCCGCTGACCTTTCCCGGCACGACAGGCGTTTCGGCGGCTGTGACCGGCGGCGTGATTGCGAGGAAGCCATGACCGATACTGTTATCCTGAAGACACCCCGGCTCGTTTTGTCCATGTGGGGGCAATACGATGTCCATCTGCTGCAATTGCT
Organism: Rhizobium sp. UBA1881; assembly: GCF_002338015.1. Lineage (NCBI taxonomy): Bacteria > Pseudomonadati > Pseudomonadota > Alphaproteobacteria > Hyphomicrobiales > Rhizobiaceae > Rhizobium > Rhizobium sp. UBA1881. The sequence goes on along the minus strand of NZ_DDHH01000173.1, from coordinate 1,263 downwards.
GCATTCGACGATCGAGACCACTCGCTATCTCTCTGGCGGAGCGCCGTGGAGTTCAGCCAAGGCGCAGGAGCGCTTCATGAGCTTTTTCGCCGAGCAGGCGCGCGATGGCGTCACCAAATACAAGGTCACCAGCCTCGACGACGGCCGCTTCATCGGCCGCGCCGGCTTTTCCCGCTATGGCGGAGATCGCGGCGAGTTCGAGCTCGGCTATTCGCTACGCCACGAGGAGTGGGGCAAGGGCTATGCGACGGAATTGGGGAAGTGGCTGGCGGACTGGTTTTTCGACAAGGGATTCGCTGATCAGTTCATCGCCTTCACGCATCCCGACAATCTGGCATCGCAGCGTGTTCTGACGAAAATCGGCATGCGAAGCCGCATGCCGCTGACCATCGATAACATGTCGTGCCCGACCTTCGAGCTGACCGCCGAGATGCGCCAAGCCTAGCGGACGCGCTTAGCTTCTGTCGGGCTTACGCAGCAGGTCCAGCGCCTTGTCGACTTCACCGCGTCCGCGTTCCGACATCGCTTCGAACGTCTGGCGCGCTTCGAAGTCCCGCACCATCCGCGCCGTCATGTCGCTCAGCAGATCCTCAACGGTTCTACCGGTCTCGGCCGCGATGTCGGCCACCTTCTTCTCGACATCCTTTGAAACCTGAAAACTCAGCGTCGTCATGAATTTCGCTCTTCGAGAAAGACATCAGGCGTGACGGCGCGCAGATCCGGAAACCGCAATTCCCGCTGGCGAAAGTCTCGCTGGTTGACGATTGTAGCGCTGTTTGCCGCAACGGCCAGTTCGAAAACATGGTTGTCGGCTTCGTCGGGAAGATTGGGCCGCCAGAGGTAGAATACTTCCTGCCATTGGCTGCGGGAAACGAAAGCGCGGAGCAGCAGCTGGCGTTCCTCCAGACTCAAACGAGCCGCCTTGAAGAGCGGCTCGCGTTCGATAACATCGAGATATTCCAGAAACAGCGTGACGCCGATTACGGGCGTTAGCTCCCCCGTCAGGCACAACTCGACAAGCCGGCTGGCTGGGCCGTTGCCGATACAAGCGCTTACAAGCACATTGGTATCGACAACGATCCGCATCGTCAGCGGATGCGCTTGGCGGCCGGTTCCGGCACCAGTTCGCCGTTGAGGCGGCGGTCGAGGTAGTCCTCGCATTCGCCCATCAGCGTTTCCACCTGGCCGTTGAAGAAGTGGTTGGCGCCCGGCACCGTGCGGTGGGTGATCAGGATGCCCTTCTGGGTCTTCAGCTTTTCGACC
>NZ_DDHH01000119.1:0-15291 GCF_002338015.1 Rhizobium sp. UBA1881 | reverse complement strand
TCCCCACCTGTGGGGGAGATGCCCGGCAGGGCAGAGGGGGGCGCCACAACCGTAAGCCATCATAGGGGAAAACCATGCTGACCGTCGAAAACGCAAACCTCCACTATGGCGCGGCGCAGGCGCTGCGCGGCATCTCGCTGAAGGCGGAGATGGGCAAGATCACCTGCGTGCTCGGGCGCAACGGCGTGGGCAAGAGCTCGTTGCTGCGCGCCGTCACCGGCCAGCACCCGCTGTCGTCTGGCACGGTGACCTTCAACGATACCAGGCTCAACGGCCTTGCGCCCTATGCGCGCGCCAAGCAGGGCATCGGCTATGTGCCGCAGGGGCGCGAGATCTTTCCGCTGCTGACGGTGAAGGAAAACCTTGAGACCGGCTTCGCCCCGCTTACCCGCCGCGACAAGAATATCCCCGACGATATCTTCAGCCTGTTTCCCGTGCTGCAGACCATGCTCGGGCGGCGCGGCGGCGATCTCTCGGGTGGGCAGCAGCAGCAGCTGGCGATCGGCCGGGCGATGGTGACGCGGCCGAAGATCCTCGTGCTCGACGAGCCGACCGAGGGTATCCAGCCGTCGATCATCAAGGATATCGGCCGGGCGATCCGCTATCTGCGTGATAGTACCGGCATGGCGATCCTGCTGGTCGAGCAGTATCTCGATTTCTGCCGGGAGCTTGCCGACTACGTTTACATCATGGATCGCGGCGAGATCGTGCATGAGGGGCTGGCGGAGACGCTGGATACGCCTGAGGCGCGCCGGCATCTGACCGTCTGATCGGCATTCGCCGCTTTTAAAGGCATTCGACGACATGCGCCCTGTTGGCCGGCGCCGAGATTTCAGTGTCCTTCGCGCGGCACGGAAATTGCTTGCTTTCAATCAGTTACAGGATTGAATGAGAACGGCCGGGCAAACCGGCGGCATGAAAAGGGCATGGAATGACGAACGCCGCGGCAGCCACCAGACCGCAAAGGGCCGAAGGCCGCGGGCATCTGGCCGCGAAGTCGCTTGATGGCCGCACGCGCATCCGCGAGCTCTATCAGGAGGGTGCTGCGAAGATCCGGCTGCCCGATACCTTCGATGCCTCGATGGAAGCCGTCATCATCAATACGGCCGGCGGGCTCACCGGCGGCGACCGCATGGACTGGAGCGTCGTGGCCGGTCCCGGCACGCGCATCGACGTGACCACGCAGGCCTGCGAAAAGATCTACAAGGCGTCCGCCGGCACGGCCGAGATCACCACGAAAATTCAGGTCGGCGCCAATGCGCGGGTCGACTGGCTGCCGCAGGAAACCATCCTCTTCGATCGCTCCTCGCTCTATCGACGGCTCGATGTCGATCTCGACGAGGGCGCGGAGTTTCTGGCGGTCGAAGCGGTCCTTCTCGGGCGCAAGGCGATGGGCGAGGCGGTTGTCTCGGGGCTGTTTCGCGACCGCTGGCGTATCCGCCGGGAAGGCCGGCTCTGCCATGCCGAGGATCTGAGGCTTGCGGGCGAAGTGCAAGTGCTGACGCGCGAGCAGGCGGTGCTGTCGGGCCAGGTCGCCTTCGCGACGTTGCTTTATGTCGGGCCACAGGCGGAAAGCTATCTCAATGCGGTGAGACCGTTGCTGTCAGGTCATATGGGCGGTGCAAGCTGCTGGGCGGGCAAGCTGGTCGTTCGGCTGGCGGCGTCGGATGGCTTCGCTCTTCGAAAAATCCTGATCCCGATCATTTCAGCCTTGCGCAACGGTGCGCCTGTGCCGAAAGTCTGGAATCTCTAGTTCAAGCAGATGGATGCACGATGAACCTCACACCAAGAGAAAAAGACAAGCTGTTGATTTCGATGGCGGCGATGGTCGCGCGGCGGCGGCTGGAGCGGGGCGTCAAGCTCAACTATCCCGAGGCGATCGCGCTGATTACCGACTACGTCGTCGAAGGCGCGCGTGACGGCCGGCCGGTGGCCGAGCTCATGGAAGCCGGCGCCCATGTCATTGGCCGCGACCAGGTCATGGACGGCATTGCCGAGATGATCCACGACGTGCAGGTGGAGGCGACGTTTCCTGACGGAACGAAGCTTGTCACCGTTCACGAACCGATCCGCTGAGGCCATCATGCTCGAGCTTCGACCCAATTGCGAATGCTGCGACAAGGACCTGCCGCCCGAAAGCCTGATGGCCATGATGTGCAGCTTCGAGTGCACCTATTGCGCTGATTGCGCCGACAACGTGCTTTCAGGGATCTGCCCGAATTGCGGCGGCGAACTGGTGCGTCCGGCGGCCAAGCTCATCAACAACCCGGCATCGACGAAACGCGTTCTGAAGGCCGAGGGCTGCGCGCCCGTGAAGGCTGCGTGAGGAGAGACACATGATCCCAGGCGAAATCATTGCCGCACCAGGCGAAATCGAACTCAACGCCGGCGCGCCGACGATCACCATCGAGGTGTCGAACACTGGCGACCGCCCGGTGCAGGTCGGCAGCCACTATCACTTCGGCGAAACCAATGCCGGGCTCTCCTTCGATCGTGAGAAGGCGCATGGCATGCGGCTCGATATTCCCGCCGGCACCGCCGTGCGCTTCGAGCCGGGCCAGACGCGGTCGGTCACGCTGATCCCGCTATCCGGCAAGCGCGAAGTCTATGGCTTCCGCCAGTTGGTGATGGGCAAGCTGTGATCATGTCTCGGGAGGAGATGATGCGTTTCTTGATGCCTATGGGTTTCGGCCTGCTGGCGATGATGGCTCCCGGCAGCGCCGGCGCCGAGGAGATCGACTGCAAGAGCCCGACGACGCAGACCGACATGACGCTCTGCGAGCGGGCGCGGCAGGACGAGGCCGACAAGGCGCTCAACGTTCAATACAAGAAGACCCGCGCCGCCATGGTCGCCATTGATAGCGATCAGGATGACGACATGAAGGGGGCGGAGAAAGCTCTGGTGACCGCCCAGCGCGCCTGGATCACCTATCGTGATGCGCAATGCGAAGCCGAAGGCTTTCAGGCGCGTGGCGGCACGATGGAGCCGATGCTGGTTGCCGGCTGCATCGCCAACGTGACCGATGCCAGGACCAAGGAGCTGAAGACGCTCGAAGACGCGATGAGCAACTGAGGTGACAGAGAGCATCATGATCGTCGGCAATGGTGAGATCGGTGCGGAGGGGGCCGCGGCAGTGGCTGCAGCACGCTTCGTCATCCGGTTCAACGAATGCCGATCCTATGAGGCGAGCCCCGGCCGCACTGACGTCGTCGCCGTCTGCAATACCGGCCGTCCCGCAAAGGCGATGCTGTCTTCAGAAATATGGCGCGCGCATCCCGCCGTGGTCGAAGCTTCCGAAATCTGGAGCGTGCGCGATCCGGAGAAATTCGCAGCGCTCAAAGGCCCGCTTGCCATATCGCATCCGGAGCTCGACGATTTCTGCGACGATTACACGAGTCAATTCAACGCCTTCTGCAAGGAAGCTGGCAAGACGCATGTGGTCGTTGACAAAGTGATTCATGATGGCGTCGACCAGGCGCTGGCCGGATTTGATCCCGCGCCTTACGTCGTGCCGAGCAGCGGCATGATCGTGATCGCCGAGGTCATGAACCGATTTCCCGATGCCCCGATCGCGCTTGCCGGCTTCGGCCATCAAGGCTGGGAGTGGCATCCCTTCGCCGCCGAAAGGCAGCTCGTCGACGCTTACGTCGCCGCCGGCCGCGTCACGCGGTTTTATCCGTCCGCATCCCGTTCGTCCTCCCAAGGAGCCTGACCCATGCCCTACAAGATTTCCCGCGCCGCCTATGCCGGCATGTTCGGCCCGACCACCGGCGACAAGGTGCGGCTTGCCGATACCGAGCTCTTCATCGAGATCGAGAAGGATTTCACCACCTATGGTGAAGAGGTGAAGTTTGGCGGCGGCAAGGTCATTCGCGACGGCATGGGGCAGAGCCAGGCGACGCGGGCGCAGGGCGCGGTCGACACCGTCATCACCAACGTCGTGATCATCGACCACACGGGTATCGTCAAGGCCGATATCGGGCTGAAGAACGGCCGCATCCACGCCATCGGCAAGGCGGGAAATCCGGATACGCAGCCTGGCGTCAACATCATCGTCGGCCCCTCGACCGAGGCGATCGCCGGCGAGGGCAAGATCATCACCGCCGGCGGCATGGACGCGCATATCCATTACATCTGCCCGCAGCAGATCGAAGAGGCGCTGATGTCCGGCATCACCTGCATGCTCGGCGGCGGCTCTGGCCCGGCGCACGGCACGCTCGCCACCACCTGCACCGGCGCCTGGCATATCGAACGGATGATCGAAAGCTTCGACGGCTTCCCGATGAACCTCGCGCTCGCGGGCAAGGGCAACGCCTCGCTGCCGGCGGCGCTCGAGGAGATGGTGCTGGCCGGCGCGTCGTCGCTGAAGCTGCACGAGGACTGGGGCACGACGCCGGCTGCGATCGATTGCTGCCTTTCGGTTGCCGACGAATACGATATCCAGGTGATGATCCACACCGACACGCTGAACGAAAGCGGCTTCGTCGAGGACACGATCGGAGCGCTGAAGGGCCGCACCATCCACGCCTTCCACACGGAAGGGGCGGGCGGCGGCCACGCGCCCGATATCATCAAGATCTGCGGCCAGTCGAACGTCATTCCGTCGTCGACCAACCCGACGCGGCCCTACACGGTCAACACTGTCGCCGAGCATCTCGACATGCTGATGGTCTGCCACCATTTGTCGCCGTCGATCCCCGAGGATATCGCGTTCGCCGAAAGCCGTATCCGCAAGGAAACGATCGCCGCCGAAGACATCCTGCACGATATCGGTGCCTTCTCGATCATCTCGTCCGACAGCCAGGCCATGGGCCGTGTCGGCGAAGTGGCGATCCGCACCTGGCAGACGGCCGACAAGATGAAGCGTCAGCGCGGTCCGCTGAAGGAGGAGACGGGGGATAACGACAACTTCCGCGTCCGCCGCTATATCGCGAAATACACGATCAACCCGGCGATCGCTCAAGGGGTAAGCCACGAGATCGGCTCGATCGAAGTCGGCAAGCGCGCTGACCTCGTGCTTTGGAACCCGGCTTTCTTCGGCGTGAAGCCGGAGATGGTCTTGCTCGCCGGCTCGATCGCGGCAGCCCCGATGGGCGATCCGAACGCTTCGATCCCGACGCCGCAGCCGATGCACTATCGCCCGATGTTCGCCGCTTATGGCAAGCTGCGCACCAACTCGTCGGTCACCTTCGTCAGCCAGGCGTCGCTCGACGCCGGCCTGAAGGGCCGCCTCGGCGTCGCCAAGGACCTCGTCGCCATCAGGAACACGCGCGGCGGCATCTCCAAGGCGTCGATGATTCACAATAGCCTGACGCCCCATATCGAGGTCGATCCGGAGACCTACGAGGTCCGCGCCGACGGCGAGCTGCTCACCTGCGAACCGGCGACCTCGCTGCCGATGGCGCAGCGTTACTTCATGTACTAGGACATGGAGCAGCCTTGGGGAGATCTACCAGAGAAGAACTATGATGCTGGGAGACCTGCCGCTTCCTACGCGCCATCACCATTCAAGCACGTGAATATAGTCCATATGCCGAAGATACATGGGCTGACGGCGATGTCTGTGGTTCGATATGCTCTGCGCGCAGAACGCCACTTTCTAAACGCTCAACGCCAGCACCGAGAAGCATTTTCATCGCATTTCGGTGCAGGCGATCAGATATCGTTGATGCGCGACGAGCTCGAGCTAATGATTTATTGTATGAGAAAGTCATTGGATCATTTGATCCAGGGCGTATTTTCTAAATTATATCAATCAGAACTCGAAATAGCTGGAAGCATTGCGGTGGATTCCCTTGGTCGAGCTCTCATGCCGAACTTGAGACGGAAATATCCCGAGTTGTCTGCTGTCATTCTTGGCGCAGATGCTGAGAAGTCTTCAAATTTCTTCGAAGTAATCAACGCGCTGTCAAACGCATTCAAGCATTGTTTTCTAATGCCTGAAAGCGCTGCCTATTGCTCTCCTGATCTTCCAAACATCGTGGTGTTCGATGTGCCCAATAAGAGCGTGAATGAAATTCCTGTGGTTCATAATCACACGGCTGTTCATCTTATGATGGGATACCAGGATGTCTTCGATCGGTTGCTTGTTGATTTGGGGGCGCAGCCGTTGTTCCCAGCGCGTTCAGCCCCGCTCTGAGCGCAGAGTGAGGTTTTAAAAAACGTAAAGTGCCAAAGCGGCTGTTGAGCATTGGTTTCTGACTACACGTTTAGCAATGCATTCTTAAAGTTGTGTCGTGATTGCGTGCTGTTCCACCATGGGGCGTTGCGTCCGAAATGGGACGCGGCGACGGCTGAAATCCTGAAAACTGTGATTTATCAATTTATTAGCTGCGCGGCCTGGCGACCATTTCCAGAGCCATTTTCGTCGCGTTTCGATCCATTGTGCAGCGCACGAACAATTTACAAAACTCGCTAAAATCCTAGTGATTCCCTTAAGACCCCGGCAGCGGTTCGTGTCTCATCAATAGACTTGGCGAGGGCCTAGAAGGTCGATTCGGATGCACATTTTACTCGAGGCGGAGCTCGGCGATTTCAGGAATCGCCTGACGATTTACACCTATGCGCTGAAGATGAGTTTCGCCGCGGTGATGCTCTCCTCGCTTGTCATCGCGGTGCTGCTGTTGCCGCTCGATTGGGCGGGCATGCTGCCGGTTTCGCTGGAGCATGCGGTGATCTACGGCGTGGCGCTATCCTGGGTGATCGGCGGGATCGTATCGGGAGCGCTGGCCCTGGTCGCGGGTTATGCGATGCATCAGCTCAGCGTCTCGCGCGCCGAGTTCGAACAGTTGAGCCGCACCGACATGCTGTCGGGCCTGTTGAACCGGCGGGCGTTCACCGAGGCGCTCGATGATGTCGACGGGCCTGCTTGTCTCGCGATCTTCGATGTGGACCGCTTCAAGGCTGTCAACGATTGCTACGGGCATGCCTGCGGCGATGCTGTCATCGTTGCTGTTGCGGCGGAGCTGTCGGCGGCATTCAGCGCGGACTCGACCGTCGCGCGGCTCGGCGGCGAGGAGTTCGGGGTTGTCGTCATTGCTCCCTTGAAAGAGGAGCGGGTGGCGCAGATCCGGGCTGCCTGCAACCGTCTTGCCGAACGGACAATCGCGCTCGATGGCTGCAGCTTCAATGTCACGATGTCTGCCGGCATCGCGGAACTGTTCGATGGGCGAAGCAGGCAGGCCGCCTATACCGCCGCCGACAAGGCGCTCTATCTGGCGAAGACGCTCGGCCGCAATCGCGTCGTCCACGAGGACGAGGGCATGCAGCGCCGCATGCGTCTCAGCCAGGATGAAACCAATGTCGACGGCAGGTCGTCCGCCATTCATTAGACTAAAGCGTTGCAACGACACGCGTATAGTGCGCAAACCGGCGTTTTGACACTTGCGCGGTTCCAGCCGATTTTGCATGCTCCTCGCCTGAACCGGAATGGACACATCATGCAGTATATCACCTCCTATCTGCCGGCCGGCACGCCGTCTTCCCACCCGACGCACAAGGTCGTGCTGCCGCATGATCTGAGGCATCTCCGGCGCAAGCTGCTGCATCTCGACAATGGCGAGATGGTCATGCTCGACCTCAAGGAACCGGTGCTGTTTGCCAATGGCGACATGCTGGTGCTCGGCGATGGCGAGCTGGTGGAGATCGTTGCGGCCGACGAGAAGCTGTTCGAGATCAAGGCCCGCGATCGCCTGCATCTGATCGAGCTCGCCTGGCACCTGGGCAACCGGCATCTGGGTGCGCAGATCGAGGAAGAGCGTATCCTGATCCTGCGCGACCATGTCATCCGCGCCATGCTCGAAGGGCTGGGCGCGATGGTCTCGGATGTCACCGAGCCATTCCAGCCGGCGCGCGGCGCCTATCATTCCCATGGCAGCCATTCGCATGGGCATGATCACGGGCATGGCCACGGACACGACCATGCACATGACCACGGCCATAACCATTCGCACGACTGAGCCATGACCGAGAACGGTGATCTGCAGGCGCTGCTGAGGCTGATGGCATGGCTCTCGCCGGCTTTTCCGGTGGGCTCGTTCGCCTATTCGGGCGGGCTGGAGCGGGCGGTGCATGACGGGCTCGTGCACGATGCCGCCTCGCTCAGCGATTGGCTTGGTGCCATGATGGATCACGGCGCCGTCTGGAACGACGTCGTGCTGCTTGCCGAGAGCAACAGGGTGCATGGCGACGCCTCTGTGCTGTCTGAGGTGGCTGAGCTTGCCGAGGCGTTGGCGGGATCGCGCGAGCGGCATCAGGAAACGATGCTGCTTGGCGACGCTTTCCTGTCTGCCGCCGGCGCATGGCCTGATGAGGTGTTCACACGGCTGCCAAAACATGTGGCTTATCCTGTTGCCGTCGGCGCCGTGTCCGGTGCGCATGGGATCGGCGCTGAAAAGGCGGTCGCTGCCTTCTTGCACGCCTATGTTTCGCAGGCCGTCTCCGCCGGCATCCGGCTCGGCGTTGCCGGGCAGAAGGATGGCGTTGCGATCATGGCGGCGCGGGAAGGGGATATCGCTCTGCTCGCGCGGCGGGCGGCGGGCTCGACGCTCGATGAGCTGGGCTCGGCAACGGTGCAGGCCGATATCGTGTCGCTACGGCACGAGACGCAATCGACGCGGCTCTTTCGGTCGTGACGCCGGCGCTTGTCGCTAACGATCTGCGCCATTTGCCGGTGGCCGCCTTGCGGTTGACGCGCTATGTTTATTCTCGATTGGAGTGCACGATATGAAATCAGGAAACGGACCTCTGCGGGTCGGCATCGGCGGACCGGTCGGCTCGGGCAAAACGGCGCTGACGGAAAAGCTCTGCAAGGCGATGCGCGACCAATATTCGGTCGCCGTCGTCACAAATGACATCTACACGACCGAGGATGCCGAGGCGCTGATGCGCATGCAGGCGCTGCCGTCGGAGCGCATCGTCGGCGTGGAAACCGGCGGCTGCCCGCACACCGCCATTCGCGAGGACGCCACGATCAACCTGCAGGCCATTGCCGGCCTCAACGAGCGCATTCCCGATCTCGACGTGGTCTTCATCGAATCGGGCGGCGACAATCTGGCCGCGACCTTCTCGCCCGATCTCGCCGACATCACCATTTATGTAATTTCGGTCTGCCAAGGCGAGGAAATCCCGCGCAAGGGCGGGCCTGGTATCACCAAGTCGGACCTTCTCGTCATCAACAAGAAGGACCTCGCGCCTTATGTCGGCGCCGATCTCGACGTGATGGACCGGGACGCGACGCGCATGCGCGATACGCGCCCCTTCGTGTTTTCAGACATGAAACGCGGCGACGGCATCGGCGCCATCGTCGATTTCCTCAAGGTGCATGGCGGCTTGTAATCGCCGGGATCGTCTTCAGGACGTTGAGATTGCTGATCTCGATCGAGCGGCCGCTGACGGTCACGCCGGCGGCGCGCAGAGATGAGAAGGCGCGGGAGAGCGCTTCTGGCGCCAGCCCGAGCTTTCGCGCCAACAGGCTCTTCTGGAAGGGGAGCCGCATCTTCGCCGCCAGGCCTTCCGGCTTGCAATGGGTGAGCAGATAAGTCGCGACCCGCTGGGGTGCCGTCTGCATGCGGTCGCTCGCCAGGCAATCGATCGTCGATAGCAGGTGCTGCGAGAGGCTGCGCATGATCGCGATGCCGATATGCGGCCGGTGTTCGACCAGCGCCCGGACCTGCTCGAGATTGAAGCGCGCGAAGATCGAGTGTTCCATGGCCTGGGCGCCATAGCGATAGTCGCCGCCATCCGTGACCAGGCATTCGGCGAAGCTGTCGCCGGGCTCGCAGATGCGGATGTCGCCTTCCTGATTGTCGCCGCCAAGCCGGTAAAGCCGGGCGAAGCCCGTCAGCACGCAATAGAAATACTCGCCCCGCTCGCCCTGGTGAAACAGGATGTCATGCATCTGGTAGCGCACGATGGTCGCGCAGGCGAGAAGCGCGTTGCGTTCTTCCCGGTTAAGGCCGGAAAAAAGAATGGTTTCGCCAAGCATGGCCTTGTGCACATTGCTCAGTTTCAAGCCCGTCGTCATCTCTTTCTCCACATTCGTCGGTCGCAGGCCGCGCCTGCCATGCGCTTAAACTAGCCGGAATGGTTGCGGTGAAAGTTGATCTGCATCAAGTGGGAGCAAGAAACAAGAAAGCGTGAGGTCGCAGCCATGCGCCACTTGCGGACATTTCATGAAGCCGAAGATCAAAAGCCGGGGCGAACCCCGGCTTTTTCGTTTGATCCGATTATTCCGCCGCGAAGGGCGGCAGGCGGACGACGTTGCCGCCGGATTTGCCCTTCTTGTCGTCGGGCTTCTCGATGGCGGTGATGCGACCGTCGAGGCTGGTGACGGCGGTCGTGAGTTCCTCGGGCGAGAGCGGCAGCTGCTCTTCGTCCTTCTTGCCGACAAGACGGCCGAACAGCCAGCCGAGCAGGCGGGAGAGATCGTCCATGATCAGGAAGAAGGAGGGGACGACGACAAGCGAGAGCACCGTCGAGACGATGATGCCGCCGATCACGGCGATCGCCATCGGTGAGCGGAACGAGCCGCCTTCGCCGACGCCGAGCGCCGAGGGCAGCATGCCCGCCGACATGGCGATCGAGGTCATGATGATCGGGCGGGCGCGCTTGCGGCCGGCTTCCACCATGGCTTCGACACGCTCCATCCCATGCCGCTTCATCTCGATCGCGAAATCGACGAGCAGGATGGCGTTCTTGGTGACGATACCCATCAGCATCAGGATGCCGATCAGAACCGGCATGGAGAGCGCGTTCTGGGTGACGATGAGCGCCAGTGCCACGCCGCCGATCGCTAGCGGCAGCGAGAACAGGATGGTGAACGGCTGGATCACGTCCTTGAAGAGCAGGATCAGCACGACCAGAACCAGCATCAGGCCCATCAGCATGGCATTGCCGAAACTCTGGACCATTTCGCCCTGAACCTTGGCGTCGCCGCTTTCGGCCAGATGCACGCTCTTCGGCAGCTCGGTTTCGGAGACGATGCGCTTGAACTCGGCGGTCGAGGTATCGAGCGCCGTGCCGAAGGGCACGTCGGAGCCGATGGCGACGACGCGGTTGCGGTTGTTGCGCTTGATCGAGCTCGGGCCTTCCGAATAGTCGACATCGGCAACGCTGTAGAGCGGAACGCTGGCGCCGCTCGCCGTCTTGATCTTGATGGCGCGGATGGCGGCCAGATCGCGGCGGACATCGAGCGATGCCTGCACGCGGATCGGGATCTGCCGGTCGTCGAGCGAGATCTTGGCGAGGTTGGCGTCGATATCGCCTATGGTGGCCACGCGGATCGTCTCCGAGATCTGCTGCGGCGTGATGCCAAGGCGGGAGGCTTCGGCCATGCGCGGGCGGATCTGCAGCTCCGGACGGGGCAGGGCGCCTTCGGAAGAGACGTTCGCCAGGATCGGCGACGCGCGCAGCTTCGATTCCAGCAGGCTGACGGCCTCGTTCAGATCGTCCTCGTTGGAAGAAAGGAAGTTGAAGGTGAGGTCGCGCTCGGCCCGGTCGTTGACCTTGGAGATACGCACGTCAGGGATACCGCGGACCGCGGCGAAGATATCCTTCTCCACATCCCACTGCGGACGCGTGCGGCCGTGTTCTTCCATCTTCGGGATCAGGTTGCCGATGACAGGCAGCCCGCCGAGACCCTTGTTGACGAGGGTCTTCAGCAGCGAGTGATCGATATTGCCGAGGATGACGCGCACGGTGGCACGGCGCAGTTCGAGATCGCCCTTGGGCGAGGCGCCGCCGAGAACGAAGACGCTTTCCACGCCGTTGATCCCGCGCACGGCGTCGTAGACCTTGGTCGATGCGGCGGCCGTGTCTTCGAGCGTGGCGTTCGGCGGGAGTTCGACGGAGAGCACGACGCGCGAGGAATCGTCCGGCGGCATGAAGCTGCCGGGCACGCGGCTCAAGAGCATCATCGAGCCGATGAGGAAGGCGATGGCGCAGAGCAGCGTCGTGTAGCGCCAGTACCATTTGCGTGTGGTGCCGGTGACCAGACGCGTATAGCCGCGCATGATCGTGCCGTCATTGTCGTGATGGTCTTCCATGCCGTCTTCGGCGCGCATCAGATAGGCCGCCATCAAGGGTGTGATGAGGCGCGCCACGACGAGCGAGAAGAAGACCGAGAAGGCGACCGTCAGGCCGAACTGGATGAAGTATTGCCCGGCGATACCAGGCATGAACGACACCGGCACGAAGACGGCGATGATAGTGAAGCTGGTGGCGATGACGGCGAGGCCGATTTCGTCTGCCGCTTCCAGCGCTGCCTTGTAGGGCGTCTTGCCCATCTTGATATGGCGGGCGATGTTCTCGATCTCGACGATCGCGTCATCGACGAGAATACCGGTCGCCAGCGTCAGCGCCAAGAAGCTCACGAGGTTCAGCGAGAACCCCATGATATCCATGATCCAGAAGGTCGGAATGGCCGACAAGGGCAGCGCCACGGCGGCGATCAGCGTCGCCCTCCAGTTGCGCAGGAACAGGAAGACGACGATGACGGCGAGGATCGAGCCTTCGATCAGCGTGTGAAGGGCTGCCTCATAGTTGCCGTAGGTGAAGTAGACGCTGTCATCCACCATCTCGATCTTGACGTTCGGATTGGCCTTGCGGATTTCCGTCAGGCTTTCCGACACGGTTTCGGCGACAGAGACCTCGCTGGCGCCCTTGGCGCGGAACACGGCGAAGGTGACCGATGGCGTACCGTTGAAGCGCGAGAAGGACTTCTGCTCCTCGTAGGTGTCGTCGATCGTGCCGAGCTCGGAGAGCTTTACGAAGCGGCCGTTGGGCAGGCTGATGGTGGTCGTGTTGAGCTGCGAGACGTCGCGCGTATCGCCGAGCGTGCGAATGGTCTGCTCGTTGCCGGCGACCTGGCCGCGGCCGGAGCCGAGGTTGACGTTGGTGCCGCGCAGCTGCTGGTTCACGTCGGCGGCGGTGATGCCGTAGGCGTCGAGCTTGCCGGGATCGAGCGAGACACGCACTTCGCGGTCAGCCCCGCCGTAGCGGTCGATACGGCCGATGCCGGGCTGGCCCTGAAGGGCGCGCTTGACGGTGTCGTCGACGAACCAGGAGAGCTCCTCGAGCGTCATGTTGGGGGAGGAGACGGCAAAGGTCTGGATCGCCTGTCCTTCGACATCGACCTTGCTGACGATCGGTTCCTCGATGCCGGCGGGAAGATCGCTGCGGATCTTGTCGACGGCGTCCTTGGTATCCTGGACGGCTTCGGCGGTCGGTTTCTCGATGCGGAAGACGACGACCGTCTGCGACAGGCCGTCGGTGACCGTCGACTGGATTTCATCGATGCCGCTGATGGAGGCGACCGCGTCTTCGACCTCCTTCGTCACCTGCATTTCGAGCTCGGCCGGCGAGGCGCCACTTTGCGTGACGCTGATGGATACGACGGGAACGTCGATATTCGGGAAGCGGGTGATCGGCAGCTTGTAAAAGGCCTGGATGCCCACGAACACCAGCAGCGCGAAGGCGAGCAGCGGCGCAATCGGATTTCGGATCGACCATGCGGAGAAATTCATGGATTGGCCTCGGTCAGTTCGATTGTGCCGATACGGCTTCGGTGACAGGGGTGATCTTGTCGCCATCGCGAACGAAGGCGCCGGCCTTGGCGACGACGGTGTCGCCTTCCTTCAGGCCTTCCGAGATCTCGACGAAGCCACCGTCCTGGATACCTGTCGTCACCTTCACCTGCTTGACGACGCCGTCCTCGACCTTGCGGGCGGTGGAGCCGTTACGGCCTGACGTGACCGCCGACAGGGGAAGGGCGATGTCGTTCTTTTCGGCGACGATGATGTCGGCGCTGGCATACATGCCGGAGCGGGCAGCACTCTCGTCGTCGATATAGATGTGCACGAGGCCAAGGCGGGTGGACTGGTCGACCGTCGGGGAGACGATGCGGACCTTGCCTTCGATCTTCGTGCGGTTGCCCGACAGCGTGACGATGGCGCGCTGGCCGACCTTGATCTTCTGGATATCGGTTTCCGACAGCTCGGCAACGAGCTCGATGGCGCTATCCTTGATGACGGTGAACATCGGCTCGCCGGTGCCGGCGGCAATGGCGCCGATGCGGGCGTTCTTGGCCGAGATCACGCCTGATACAGGCGTCTTCACGTCCGTGCGCGCCAGCTTCAGGTCGGCATCGGCGATCTGGCTGTCGATCACCTTCAGGTCGGCGATTGCAACCTCGATTGCCTGTTCGGCCGAGGAGACGCGCGCATTGGCGGTCGCAGCGGTCGCGTCGGCCTGCTCGACCTGGGCGGTCGATACCGTGCCCTTCTTGCCCATCTCGTCGGCGCGCGACTGCTGCAGGCGGGCCTGCTCGGCATTGGCCTTGGCCTCGACCAGCTGGGCGCGGAGCTGGGCGAGACTCGCCTCGCCCTTGGCCTTGGTCGCCAGCATCTGCGCCTTCTGCAGCACCAGCGCATCATCGTTCAGCGTCGCAATCGTGCTGTCGGCCGTAACCTTGTCGCCGACATCGACGTTGAGCGCGCGGATGGAGAGACCCTCGACCTGTGGCTGGATATAGACTTCCTCGATCGGGCGGATCGTGCCGGTGCCGATGACGCGATCGACCAGCGCGCGCTTGGCGGCGGTCGTGACCACGATCACGGGCAGGTTCTGCTGTGCCTTGGGTGGCTGGTTTTCTTCAGCGAACGCGACCGATGCGGCAAAGGCAGCCGCGATCAGGGTGGAGGCGCGTAGAGTTTTAGGCGTCATGCGTACCATGCGTCTTTGTCCAGTCTTTGAAAAAGGTTGGCCAAACTCGCGCCTTGTCCTCAGCTCGCGAAGGCCTTCTCCCGTAAGTGCAAGCTCAGAAATATTCCCGCATCATTGCCGTATCTTACTTCGTAAGATGACCCTCGTCCGGCAAATCCGACATGTACGTGGTATCGTTTTGTCCCACGCACAAGCCCGGCAGAAAATAATTCCTCGCGGCGCACATTAGTAATCTCGACGGCCGATATCAATCACCATTCCGTGATGCCGGCATTCGGTTTGTTGATCCGCAATTCCGTCATTCCTATGACGCGCCAGCCGACGCTGATCCGACAACACCACGAATTTTTTGTGACTTAAATGAGAAACGCGCGGTGCCAACCCGCGCGTCCCTCGTTCATTCGATACGATCTGGCCGCCGCCCGTTACTTGGCGGCCGCGTCGGTGATGTCGTGCGTCCAGGCGCCCGTCGGTTCCTTGCTGATGATCTTCTGATCGAGCAGGGCCTTGGCGGTGCGGTCGTAGAGCGTGGTGTCGAGCTTGCCGGTGCCGTCGCCGATCAGCTTGGC
>NZ_DDHH01000050.1:0-27069 GCF_002338015.1 Rhizobium sp. UBA1881 | reverse complement strand
CCTTCATGAACAACTTCGGCGTCATCACCGCCCGCGACCCGAAGGGCAGCTACCATGCGATGACCGACGTCATCCACAAGGTGCTGAACGACATCACCGTCGACGACTGGGACATCATCATCGGCGGCGACAGCCACACCCGTATGTCGAAGGGCGTGGCCTTCGGTGCCGACTCGGGCACTGTCGCGCTGGCGCTCGCCACCGGCGAAGCCACCATGCCGATCCCGCAGTCGGTCAAGGTCACTTTCAAGGGCACGATGCAGCCCTACATGGACTTCCGCGACGTGGTTCACGCCACCCAGGCGCAGATGCTCAAGCAGCATGGCGACAACGTCTTCCAGGGCCGCATCATCGAAGTCCATATCGGCACGCTGCTCGCCGACCAGGCCTTCACCTTCACCGACTGGACGGCCGAGATGAAGGCCAAGGCCTCCATCTGCATCTCGGAAGACGAGACGCTGATCGAGAGCTTGGAGATCGCCAAGTCGCGCATGCAGATCATGATCGACAAGGGCATGGACAATGAGGCTCAGACGCTGAAGGGTCTGATCGCCAAGGCCGATCGCCGCATCGCGGAGATCCGTTCGGGCGAAAAGCCGGCGCTGACGCCTGACGATAATGCGAAGTATTTCGCCGAAGTCGTCGTCGACCTCGACCTGATTGACGAGCCGATGATCGCCGACCCCGACGTCAACAATGCCGACGTCTCGCGCCGCTACACCCACGACACGATCCGTCCGGTCTCCTACTATGGCGGCACCAAGAAGGTGGACCTCGGCTTCGTGGGCTCCTGCATGGTGCACAAGGGCGACATGAAGATCGTCGCCCAGATGCTGAAGAACATCGAGAAGAACGAGGGCAAGGTCGAGTTCAAGGCACCGCTCGTCGTCGCTGCGCCGACCTATAACATCATCGACGAGCTGAAGGCCGAAGGTGACTGGGAAATCCTCCAGAAGTATTCGGGCTTCGAATTCGACGATGTCAAGCCGAAGACATCGAACCGCACCGAGTACGAGAACATCCTCTATCTCGAGCGCCCGGGCTGCAACCTGTGCATGGGTAACCAGGAAAAGGCCGAGAAGGGCGACACCGTTCTCGCCACCTCGACCCGTCTCTTCCAGGGCCGCGTCGTTGAAGACACCGCGGAGAAGAAGGGTGAATCGCTGCTCGCTTCGACTCCGCTGGTGGTTCTCTCCGCGATCCTCGGCCGCACGCCGAGCATCGAGGAGTATCGTGTGGCCGTCGAAGGCATCAACCTGACGAAGTTTGCTCCGCCGAAGACGACGCCGATCGACAGCCGGTCCGTCCACTACTAAGGTTCTGATCTGACCAAAGCGCCCCTCAATGCGATCCATTGAGGGGCGTTTTGCGTTCCAGGGTAATGAGTTATCAGCGTGAAGTATCGCTGCCGGCTGCCCAATACCAGGCCACGTACATCTTCTTCTTGTCGTGCTGGAGAGCTTTAAGTCGCGCTTTGATCGCGCGGATGTCTTCCTTCTCGCATGCAACCCACACGAAGGTGTCATCGGTCATCGAACCGATCGCTGCTTCAGCTTCTTCTCGCAGGATATTTCTGCCATCGGACAGATAGTCGCGGCGATGCAGCCAGCGGACATCGAGTGAAGCGGGAGATGGCAGAGGTTGTTCCTCTGCCTTGTCTGAGATTTCGATAATCGCCCGAATTCGTGTACTCGCCGGCATCTCGGCAACGATTCGCGCGATAGCGGGCAGGGCACTCTCGTCACCGACCATTAGAAGCTCGCTGGCCTCGGGAAGTGCGCCACCTCCGGGCCCGAGCAAGGCCACCTTGTCGCCCGGCCGGGCATCGCGAGCGAAATCTGCGCCCGGCGTTTCGACGCCAGGGGCGGGGTGCTGTAGAAAATCGATCCAGAGCTCGCGGCGTTTGATATCGACCTCGCGGATCGTGTAGACCCGCACCAGCAAGGCGTCTTCGCCCTGCGGCCAAGCAACACGACCGTCCTCGCGCAGGCCCGGCCACACGGGGTTGCGGCCTTTAGGCGGAGCAAGCAGTCGAAAATGCATGTCTCCGCCGATGAACGGGCTGACATCGGCACAGGCGAACTTGACCCGGCGCATATGCGGCGTGACATCCTCGGTCGACACAACCGTCACCTCATGAATATTGGGTAACTGAGCAAGCGCACCAGATTGCGACCAGGAAAGCTCCAGCGCATCGTCGCCCGCGAAATAGAATAGATGCTCGGCAATGCTCGTGCGGCTCATCTGCAATGCCTGTTGTGAAGGGCAAGTCAGTTCGATGGATAGCCGCTGATCGTCGATGCGTATGTCGGCGCAACCAAGCTTGCTGGTGAGTACCGCCCCATACTCCGTGCGCCTGACATCCGCATGTTCGACAAAGTGCTCGCAGATTTCGCTCAGCATCTGATCGGCGTCCCTGGGAATAGCGACGCCACAGAGCTTGAATTCCTGGGTGTTGTTCATTTCACCGTCTCCTTGGCACTCACGCTCGGTACCATGTGGTTTCGACCGATCGGAAGCATGATGGGGCGTCCCGATGTTGGGTCGATGATGATGCGGCTCTCCAGGCCAAAAACCTGTCGGACATTTTCTTCGGTCAAGACTTTCTCCGGGGCTCCCGTGACGTGGACTCGACCGCTGCTCATTGCAACCAGATAGTCAGCGTAGCGCGCGGCGAGATTGAGATCGTGAAGCACCATGACGACGGTGGTGCCTCGCTCCCGATTAAGATCAGTCAGGAGATCAAGGACTTCGATCTGATGGCTTATGTCGAGGAATGTCGTCGGTTCGTCCAACAGAAGAATATCAGTGGCTTGCGCCAGCGCCATGGCGATCCACACGCGCTGGCGCTGACCTCCCGATAATTCGTCCACGGCCCGATCTGCGAGTTCGGCGGTGTTTGTTGCCGCAAGAGCGCCATCCACTGCCTCGTCGTCCGTGCTGTTCCAGCGTGAGAACAGGCTCTGGTGCGGATGCCGGCCGCGGCTGACGAGGTCAGCAACCGTGATGCCTTCGGGTGCTACCGGTGACTGGGGAAGCAGCCCCAGAGAGCGCGCTAGCTCTCGCGGTGGTGTTTTGTGGACCGATTTTCCATCAAGAAGCACCTGTCCAGCGATGGGCGACAGAAGCCTCGACATTGCCCGGAGCAAAGTCGACTTGCCGCAGGCATTAGCGCCGACGATCACGGTTATCTTCCCAGGCGGAATTGCGAGGTCGAGATCGTGCAGGATTTCCGTTTCGCCGTAGCCTGCCGAAAGATTGCCGGCTGTCAGAGTACGAGCCATCATAGGGAACCTCCGGTCCGGTTGACGCGGACGATCAGGAAAATCAAATAAGGTGCGCCTAGCGCTCCGGTTACAACACCAACAGGATAGCGGCCGGGTAGCAGAAACTGGCCGATGTAATCGCCGCCAAGAACCAACAGGGCGCCGATCAGCGCCGAGGGTACGAGCAGCGATCCGCTGCCGCCGACGATGCGGGCGGCAATTGGCCCGGCAAGGAATGCTACGAAGGCGATCGGGCCTGTTACGGCTGTCGCTGTTGCGATGACGCCGACTGCGCCGATGATGATCATGATCCGGGTTCGCGATACGCGCACCCCGAGTGCTGCGGCGGTGTCATCGCCAAGGCGGAGTGCCTCAAGGTCCTGGCTCCGGCTTACGAGAAGGCCGCCGAAGACGACAAGTGACATGACAAGCGGCGCAGCCTGACCCAGCTGGACACCGTTGACACTGCCAGTCAACCACCGCATGGCTTCCTGCAGGTTCCACGCCGGCGCCTGGGAAAGGATGTATGAAATGATACTCTCCAGCATGGCGGAGACTGCGATCCCCACCAGGACCAGACGCGTTCCCGCAACGCCGTTTCGCGACGAGAGGCCGTAAACCATCAGGGCGACGCCAAGCCCGCCGACCACTGCGATAATTGAAACGATTGGCCCTCTCATCGACAGTATGATGATTGCAAACACCGCTGCCGCCCCGGCGCCCGAACTTATTCCGATGATATCGGGACTGGCGAGGGAGTTGCGCAGCATGACCTGAAACGCAACGCCTCCAAGGCCAAAACTCAAGCCAGCGAGAATGGCGAGCACGGCGCGGGGCAAGCGCAACTGACCGACCGTGAAGCTCGCGCCCGGGACGTTCTCTCCGATCAGGACACGCAGGACGTCACCCGGCGGCGTCACGGTCTGTCCAACACACAGCGAGAAAGCGAAGATGGCGACAACGAGGAGCAGAAGCGCGAGCACAACGGCCGCATGTCTGCGGGCGCGGCGACGACGGCCGGTGGCCGTCAAACCCGATACGGACGAAGACATGGTCACAGTTCACGTACCCTATGGCGTCTGACGATCCAAATGAAGAACGGTGCGCCAATCAGGGCCGTAACAACACCGACATCGAGTTCTCCCGGCCGAGCGACGATGCGCCCCACGATGTCTGCCGCCAGGAGCAGACAGGCCCCGCCTATGGCGCAGAAGGGCAGGAGCCAGCGGTGATCGACGCCGATCAGCAGCCTGCAAAGATGCGGAACGACCAGACCTATGAAGCCAATGGGCCCGCAGATAGCCGTTGTTGCGCCGCATAGCAAAATCGCCCCAAGCGCGCCCATGGCGCGCGCTGTTGCTACACGTTCACCGAGCCCAGCCGCCATATCGTCACCCAGAGCAAGCGAGTTCAGCTTTCGGGCGGAAAGAAAGCTGATCGCAAATCCCACCAATAGGAATGGCAGAACGGGCAGGATCCGCTCGAACGCCGCCCCACCCACGCCGCCGATCTGCCATGAGCGTATGCCGCCGGCAATGTCGGCACGCGGCAGAACGACCGCGATCACCATTGAGGCAAAGGCGACGGAAGTCGCGGCGCCGGCAAGCGTCAGCTTCAGCGGTGTGGCTCCGCCACGCCCCAGCGAGCCGATGGTATAGACAAAGCAGGCCGAGCAGCCGGCGCCGAATATCGCGGTCCAGACGTAGGCTTCGGCTGAGGCGATGTGGAACCATGCGACGCCCACTACCACGGCGAGCGAGGCTCCCATGTTCACGCCGAGGATACCAGGATCGGCCAACGGGTTGCGCGTCACGCCCTGCATGATTGCGCCCGCAAGGCCAAGAGCGCCGCCTGCAAGCATAGCCAGCACAGTGCGTGGGATACGAACGGCAACTGCAGCCTGTCCGATATCGTCCACACGTCCGAAGAGCGCCGCGCCAATATCGCTCCATGGCACCTCACGAGTGCCAACGGTAATAGACAAGGCGAGCAAAGCCATGAGCAGCACGAAGAGACCTGCCAGCCACAAACCTCGCGCGCCATTCGACCGGGCAGCAATTGTTGCCGGCACGACGGTTCTCCTCGTCGCCTTCATTTCGACTTTCCCACGCCCTCGGCAAGCAGGGCAACATAGTCCTTCAAGACCCAGGAAATCGAGAGCGGCGTGGGATTTGCAGCCGTCCCGACGCTGTTTGCGCCGAGAACGACGATCGCGCCCTTTTCGACAGCCGGCATCTTGGACATCAAAAGGTTTGCGGTGACTGCCGACAGCAGTTTCATGTTGCCATAGGTCACGACGAGATCGACGTCGTCGAACATGTCGATGCGTTCAGCGCTGATCGAGCCCGAGAACTTTCCGGGTTGCGAAACGTCGACGACGCTCTTTGGGCTCTCAAGTCCCAGATCCTTGAAGAACTTCACCCGCGTATCGTTGGTCGTGTAGAAGTTGATCGTGCTGAGGTCGAGCGGGTTGAGATGCGTGACGAACATGGCCTTCCTGCCGCGGATCTCCGGGTGCGTGGCCACGGCGGCGGTGATCTCGCCTTCGATTTTCTTGATCAACGCCTCGCCCTCGGGCGCCATGCCCATGCCGGCACTGTTGAGGCGGATCATCTCGCGCCAGTCGGTGGACCACGCGGCGTCAGGGTAGGCGACGACAGGCGCGATTTGGCTCAGCGTATCGTAGTCGGCCTGGCTGAGACCGGAATAAGAGGCGAGAATGACGTCGGGATGAGTGGCAGCGACTGCCTCAAAGTCGATACCATCTCCTTCGTCGAACAGCACAGGCTTGTCAGCGTGAAGCTCCTTCAGACTTTGGGCGACCCAAGGCAGAAGTCCGTCGCCGTCATCATCGCCGAAGTTCGCTCTCGCAAAGCCCACGGGCACGACGCCAAGCGCCAGGGGCACCTCATGGTTTGCCCAGGCAACCGTCGCGATCCTCTCGGGCTTTTTGGGAATGATCGTCGTGCCGAGCGCATGCTTTATGGTGATGGGGTAGGTTACGCCATCATTGGCGAGCGCGCCGTTCAATGTGCCGCCGGCGGCGAGTGTGTATACGAAGGTCAACACCGCGAGGGTCAGACGCCAGAACCGAAACATTGTACATACTCCGCCAAACGTATAAGTGGACCCTCACTTTCAGGTTAAGGCGTGAGCGTCAACGGCAATGCGTTTGTCGAATGGCAATGCAGGCGAGATTCCCATGGTATCCTACAAAACACGGAAAACTTACAATACTAGACAAACGTGCTCAAGTTAGTGGCTTTAGCGGGGGACGCGGACGAGACCATGCCGGCTGGCGAATGCTTCATGCCATTCACAATGCCGTTCGGTACGTGCGTTCTCCACGCAACCGGCATGCACTCTCGGTTTTCCACCGGGTGCCTACCATGGTGAAAACAGCTTCTGGAACGCGAGTATGAATATCGAAACGACAAGTCTGCGCTCTCAACGAACCCGTCTTCGCTGGCGTAAGGCGGTGCTGCTGGGATGTACAGCGATCGGAGCACTTGCTCCCGCTGTCGCCTTTGCACAGGACGCATCCAGCTCGGATCCTGCAACGACGCTGGCGCCGATCGTGTTGGAAGGGCGAAAGGCTACTGGCACCAAGCTCGATACCAGCAACGATTCGAAATCGATAGTCGCCACTCAGACCACTGGCGCCGGGAAGCTGGCGACTGAGATCCTGGACACACCAGCCTCCGTTTCGGTCATCACCTCCAAGGAAATCGAGGAGCGCAATGCCGACACTGTGGAAAAGGTCGTGCAGTACACTTCCGGTGTCGTGACCGACTTCTACGGCTCGGACGATCGTTTCGATTATTTCGATATCCGCGGATTTACGCCCTACACCTATCGTGATGGGCTGGCGATCGGCAGAACATTTGCAGGTGTGCGGGAAGAGCCCTACGCGTTCGAGCGTATCGAAATACTGAAGGGCGCCAGTTCGTCAAGCTTTGGTGCGGCGGAACCCGGTGGCTCAGTCAACTACGTGACCAAGACACCGAAGTCGGAACGCTTCGGCGAAATCTATGCGACCGGCGGCTCATTCTCCCACAAGGAAACCGGTTTTGATTTCGGCGACAACATCACTGCCGATGACACGTTGTCCTATCGTCTGACAGGCAAGCTGCAACGGGCGGACGATGAATATGATTTTTCCCAGAACGACGAAAACTTCATCATGGGTGGCCTAACCTGGCGCCCTACCGACGTAACAAATCTCACGGTTGTCTACGATCACCTGGACAAGGATGGTGTTCCCGGTAGCGGTGGCCATCCTCTTGGTACTGATCTCGACCGGAGCGCGTTCTTCGGTGAGCCAGACTATTATTTCAACTCTACGAACCGCAACACCTTGAGCGTGATGTTTGACCATGAGTTTGATAACGGTCTGAGCTTCAGTTCCAAGGCTCGTTACAGCAAGTCGAACGATGGCTTCGGCAGCGCCTACATCGGAAGCACACCAACCGACGGTTCGACGACGGCCGGCCGCTACTTCTTCGGCAACGAGAGGGCTAACGAGCAGTTCATCATTGACGCGAACCTTGTTTACGAAGCGAATTTTAATGAGGTCGAAAGCCGCACGCTTCTTGGTGGCGAATATAACGCATTCAAATCAGACAGCGACAATTTCTACACAGGGGCGCCTTCGATCGACTGGTTAAATCCAGTCTACACCGGTGGCCCTGGCACAATGTTGCCGTACGCGAGCACCCTCAACGATCAGAAGACGACCGCGCTCTATTTGCAGCAGGATCTGACATTCTTCGACAGGCTGACGGTGAGCGTCGGATTGCGCAATGACTGGCTCGATCTCGACGAGACTGACCAGCTTTCCAACGTCACGAAGTCGGGAACTCATAGCGAATTCACCAAGCGCATCGGTATCAGCTACAAGCTTACCGATGAATGGGCGACCTATGCGAGCTACGCTGAGTCGGCTGCTCCGCCCGCGGCGGGCGCGGATCCGACGACCGGCAAGCAGTATGAAGTCGGCGTCAAATACAAGCCGGATGCATTTCCTGCCTTGTTCACCGCTTCGGTCTATGACCTGACAAAGGGCAACATCACTGTCGCCGACCAGGTCACTTATCTTCCGATAACCGTCGATAAGGTCAGGCATCGCGGCTTCGAATTCGAAGCCAAGGCGGAGATGACCGACAACATCAACCTGATCGCCAGCTACAGTTATATCGCCTCCCATATCGACGAGCCCGGCGGTCTGAACGACGGCAACCGATTGATGCGTGTTCCGAGGCATTTCGCTTCGGTGTGGGGTACCTATACCCTGGAAGGCGATGGACCTCGTGGAGACATGACCTTTGGCCTCGGCGCGCGCTATACCGGTGCCTACTTCACGAATATCACCAATACGATCTCAGCCGACAGCGCGGTCGTATTCGATGCCGCCTTCACCTACAAGTTTGCCGAAAATACGTCGTTCCAGCTTAATGCGAGCAACCTGTTCGACGAAAAGCACGTCGCCAGCAAGGATAGTGGTGCGGTCTACTACAATCCTGGCCGCACGATCATGGCAACGCTGCGCCAGACGTGGTGATAGAGCGCCAAAAACTCGGACTGTCCCGCTGGCGACGTGCTAGCGGGGCCTGTCTGCCTACAAGCCTCGCCGAGCGCGTCGCCAGGCAGCCGGCGTTTCGCCGACGATTTGCCGGAAGACCTTGGTGAAATGTGCCTGATCGGAGAAGCCGAGCTGGGCTGCCACACCGGCGACCGTCACGTCTTCATCCAGCAAGGCCCGTGCGACGTCGATGCGTTTGGCAAGCTGCCATTGAAGCGGGGTCTTGCCGGTTGTCTGCCTGAAAACGGTTGCGAACCAGCTTTCGGACAGACCAGCGGCCGCCGCCATGTCGGCGACCGTCATTCGATAGTCGCTTGTCCTGTCCATGCGTGCAGTCAGCCTGTTCATCTGAGCCTGAGTCATGCGGCCATCGCGTTTCTCGCTGGCCTCGTCCGGCAGATCCAGAAGCCCCGTGACGATGCTGCCAATCAGGCTTTCGCCATAGAGGGCATGTCGCGACGGTTTCGATATCTCATCGACCAGAAGGCCGCCAAGCGTTTGAATTGCCCCGACGTCCTGGATTTCGACCGGCCGGCGCAAGGCTGATAGCGCCGCCGAACTGCCGAGGGAAGGCGACAAAAACTTCAACAACCGATCCTTGTGCATGTGCAGGTTCAGATGAGAGAAGCGGTGCGTGGAACGACTGGTCGTCCACATTGGCACACCAGCAGGCACATAGATTGCGCGTGTCATCGACCGGGCATTGTTAGAGAAGTCACCGTTCTTGTTGGACACATGGATCTGGGAGGACACGTCGTTGAAGAAGACCATGATGCGCGGATCATCGGCCAGATAATAGCCCTTCGCGCCCGCCTGGCTTTCGGCTTCCCAATAGGCGCTTACCAATCCATCGAATTGGCGCCACTTCACCGGAGCAACGACCCGAATTCCTTCGGTATGCCATTTCATCGTGTGCCAAAAAGCCAATGCAGAGATCCGTTTACCTTGGGGCGGTGTTCGCGTTTGCGCATGCCACCTCATGCCGTCATGCACCGGCCTTCACAAGACAAGCACACTCAATAAAGCTGATTTTATCGCTCATATTTTTCGGCGTGACAAGGTCACTTGACGTCTGCGCCAGCCGTTATCGATGTGGCTGCGTCCATCAACTACTCAAGCAACCATGCCTCATTGTACCTCGTTGACGTAGCGATGGTTAGCGGTTGTAGCGCGATGAGAGGATATCAGAACCGGAGCCGCAAGCTGATCGTAGGCGATCTCGTCAATCGTCAACAACGCGAAGGGCTGCGGTACATCAAGCCAGCGTGCATCCTGTTCCGTCGCCAAATCCGCGCCAATCTGTTCGCGTATGGCCGAGATGCGGATGTTGTAGGCATCCAGCAGGTGAAGATAAAATAGCGAGGGGATATCTTCCGGCCTGTCGGGGAAATCTGGTACGCGCGCCAGCGGCAGCGTAAGCGTTTCATGCATGATCGGCCGCTCGTCGACGCTGCGGACGCGGTGAAACGTCACGATGTCGGAGCCGGCATCTATCTGCAGCTTTCGCGCTTCCAGCGCCGAAGCGGTACCTCGGGCGATCTCGGTCACCCGAGTGACGGACTGCCGCAACGAACCATCAAGTCCGTGCAGCCGAAAATACTGGAAGAACAAGCGCAGACTGTGTTGCGGTTGTCGGCCGGTGACGATCGTGCCCGTTTTGCGCCTGCGGCTGAGCAGACCATCATTGGTGAGATCCATCAATGCGCGCCTGATAGTGCCGACGGCGACCCCATAGGTTTGCGAAAGCGCCACTTCGCTCGGCAGGACGGAGCCCGGAGCGAGTTTACCAAGCATGATCGCCTCTGTGATCTGCCGCTTGACCACCTCGTAGAGTGGGACGGACAACTCGCTCAATCGTGGCGCATCTGCTGAAATAATAGGCAATTCCGGCAATTATTTGCCTCTTCTTTGGAGTTGACTCATGGAGTGGATGTACGCAGTATTACTATATAGTTTATATGAAAGCGCAAGCTAACGAGCGCGCGCATGCATGCCAAGGACCGTACCATGTCTGAGCCGAAATCTGTCCCGCATCAAGACGCTTTCGCGTTGGCCATGGCAGTGATCGAGCGCGATGTCGAGACGGCCGTGCAGGACCTGGCGCGCATGGTGGCTGTCGACACGTCCTTTCCGCCCGGTCTTGGCTATGACGCTTTTGCAGATTTGATGACCGAGCTGGCGGCGCCGCTCGGCTTTGAGTTCGAGCGAGTGACAGTTCCTCGCGATCTCTGGTATGTTGCCGGCGGCCCGGCCTCTGGCGAGCGGACCAATCTCATCGCCACCCGCGAAACCGGCCGTCCGGTATGCGGTCTCTACTACCATGTCGACACCGTTCCGGTGGCTCCGGGCTGGTCACGCGATCCACTGGCGCTGACGGTCGAGGGCGATAACCTCTTTGGCCTCGGTGCCGCCGACATGAAGGGAACGATTGCGGCGACGCTTCTGGCTCTGCGCGCTGCCAAGGAAGCCGGCGCCTTGCTCGCCTACGATCCTATGCTGCTTCTCTGCACTGACGAAGAAGGGGGGCTCTACCCGGGCATTCGCTATCTTGCAGAGCAGCAAATGCTCAAGGGCCACATCCTCAACTTCAACGGATCTGCTGCGCCGCGCGTGTGGGCGGGCTGCTTCGGCATATTCAATCTGCAGGTGACGATTACCGGGCATGCTGTTCATGCAGGCGAGGGCAATCGCACAGGCTCCGGCGTCAACGCGATCGAGGGCGCGCTGCCGGTGCTGAACGCCTTGGCAGCCCTTAAGCCCGTTGTGGCCGGCCGTACATCGAAGCTGGCACCGCCGCCGCATTCCAGCGGGCCGCTTCGGCCGCAGTTGACGATATCCGCGATCAATGGCGGAACGGCCGGCGGTCAGGTTCCGGCTGAGATCAAGATCCTGGTCAGCCGCCGCTATGCGCCGGAAGAAAGCTACGAGGAGGCAAGAGCGGAAGTCGAGACTGCGATCCGCGACTGTGTCGCAGGCAGCGATCTCGGTCTAGCCATCGACATCGTGGGGCACCTCATCCCGACCGACGATCCCGATGGTCCGCACTGGCCTCGTTGGCAGCAGGCACTGTCGCTGGGCTTCGGTTATCAGCCCGAGGATTTTCACAAGTGGGGCGCGGCGAGCTGTTCCGATTTCGGCTACGTCCAAAAAGCAGGCTTCGGCCCCGAGGTGCTTCTGGGTGGACTTGGTCGGCCGGAAAGCTGCATCCATAGCCCTGAAGAACACACGACGCGAGGCGACATCATCGCGCTTGCCAAGAGCATTCTCGCCTATCTCGCGGCGGATTTCGCCGCCGACGCCATTCCAGAACACCGCATCTAATCATATCAAAAGAGGGAACTGATACATGTTGGAAATGAAACGCCGCTTCTTCCTTGCCGGCACGGCCGCCATTTTCGCCGCGCCGGCGCTGGGCCTGGCGCAATCGGCAACGCCTGCCAGAGGCGGCACGCTGCGTATTTCCATCGATCAGGCGGCGAGCGTCATCCATCCGCTGCTGACGCGCGTCAACCCGGAATACATGGTCACCGAGTTGCTCTATAGCAACCTGACGCGCCTCAAGGTCGACATGTCGATCGAGCCGGATCTCGCAGAGAGCTGGACCGCCAACGATGCGCTGACCGAGTGGACATTCAAGCTGCGCAAGGGCGTTACCTTCCACGACGGCTCCGCCTTCACGGCAAATGATGTCGTCGCCACCTTCAAGGCCATCCTCGATCCGGCAACGGCTTCGCCCGGCCGCAACAATGTCGGCCCGATCGCCGATATCGTCGCCGTCGACGATGCGACCGTGCTGTTCAGGCTCTCTGGCGCCTATGCCGACTTGCCAGTCGCCATGGCCTATACCAATGCCCGCATCATCCCGGCCTCGATCGCCACCGGCGACCTGAAGAGCCTCTCCACCAAGGCTGTCGGCACCGGTCCGTTCAAGCTTGTATCCTACGAGCCGGACCGTCTTGTCGTGGTCGAACGCAACGAGAAGTACTACGATCCGGCTCGTCCCTATGTCGATCGTGTCGAAGTTCAGGTCTTCCCGGATAATTCGGCCGAAACCTCGGCCCTCATCGCCGGTGATATCGATGTCATCTCGACGATCCAGCCGACCGAGTTCCTGCGCATCGACGGAACCGACGGTCTTGTCGGCCTGCGTACGCCATCCGGCCAGTTCTGCAACATCAACTTCGGCTGCGACACGGCGCCGTTCAACGACGCCCGTGTTCGCCGCGCGATCGCGCTGACGGTCGATCGCGAAGCAATGGTGGGCTTCGTGACCGAAGGCTTCGGCACCGAAGGCAACGACACGCCGCTCAATGCTTCTTACCGCTTCTTCAAGGACGTGGCGAAGCGCGAGAAGAACATCGAGGAAGCCAAGAAGCTGCTTGCTGAAGCAGGCTTCCCGAACGGTCTCGAAGCAACCCTTATCGCATCGGATCGCCCCGCGGTACGCACGCAGCTCGCCGTTGCTCTGAAGGAAATGGCGAAGGAAGCCGGCGTCACCATCAATGTGCAGACGATGCCGCACGCGACCTACCTCGAACAGGTCTGGAAGAAAGGAAGCTTCTACGTCGGCTTCTACAACATGCAGCCCACGCCTGATGGCATCTTCAAGCTTCTCTACACGTCGGACGCGTCGTGGAACGAGACGCGCTGGAACAACAAGGCATTCGATGCGCTCATCGCCGAGGCCCGTGGCACGATCGACGAGGCCAAGCGCACCGAACTCTACACCAAGGCTCAGGAAATCATGAACGAGGATGTTCCCTCGATCATCCCGTCCTTCTTTGACGTTCTGGCCGCAAAGCGCAGCTGGGTCGAAGGGTTCGAAGCGCATCCACGCGCATCGGTTTTCCGCCTCGACTACGCTTCGCTCACCGACAAGGCGCCGAAGCGCGGCTGATGACGTCAACTTCGCCGGACGCCTGAATCGGGCGTCCGGCCCTCTTGACCAAGGAACACGCACCTGTCTCCGAACTACATAGCCAAGCGGCTGGTGATGATCGTCTACACGCTTCTCGTCGTGTCGCTCATCGTCTTCGCCATTACCCAGATCCTGCCCGCCGACGCTGCCGTCATGATGCTGGGCGAAAACGCCACCAAGGATGCGCTCGATGCGTTGCGTCAGAGCATGGGTCTGGACCAGCCGATCTGGCAGCAATATGCGACGTGGCTCGGCCATGTGCTGCAAGGTGACCTCGGCACCTCGCTGCGCACCGGCCAGCCGGTCGGTCCGGTCATGTTCGAGGCCCTCGGGCGCTCGCTGCTGCTCGCCTTCCTGTCTATCGGCCTGATGCTGATCCTTGCCATTCCGCTTGGTATCATTGCAGCCATCCGGCGCGGCAAGGTCGCCGATATGGTCGTCAGCCTGATCTCCTATGCCGGCGTGGCGCTGCCTGAATTCGTCACAGCAACGCTTGCAGTCCTCATCTTCGCCGACTGGATGAAATGGCTCCCGCCGACAGGCTACGTGCCGCTGACGGATGACTTTGTCGATGGCATTTCGCATCTCGTCCTGCCGGTCTGCGTCATTTCAATCATCCTGATTGCCCATGTTTCGCGCATGGTGCGCTCGGAACTCGTGGATGTGTTGCATACGGATTATATCCGCGCCGCCCGGTTGAAAGGCATGTCCCGCGGGCATGTACTGCGTCGTCACGCGCTGCGTAACGCACTTTTGCCGACCATCACCATCGTCGCGCTCGATGTCGGTTATCTTCTCGGCGGCGTCATTGTTGTCGAGGAAATATTCGCCATTCCCGGGATCGGCCGCCAGCTGATCGTCGCCATCCAGGCGCGCGACCTGCCCGCCATCCAGGCCGGCGTGCTGATCATGGCCGCCACCTATTCGATCGTCAATTTCATTGCCGACATCCTCTATGCCTGGCTCGACAAGAGGATCCAGTATGACTGAGTTCATGAAACGTCTCCTGAAGACGCCGCAAGGCGCCATCGGCACCTTCCTCGTGGTTCTGGTGCTCGCCATCGTCATTTTCGGCCCGATGGTCGCACCTTACGATCCGGAAAAGCTGTCGCCGCTTGCCCGATACAAGGGACCGAGCGCCGCCTACTGGCTCGGTACCGACCAGTATGGTCGTGACATCTTCAGTCGTCTGTTGATCGGCGCGCGCGCCACTGTCGTGATGGCAGTTCTCGCCACCATCGTGGGCACCCTGATCGGCGCTCTGATTGGCACCGCCTCCGCCTTCCTCGGCGGCCGAGCCGACGAATTCATCATGCGCACGATCGATGCCGTCATGTCGATCCCGAGCCTGCTTTTCGCGCTCCTCGTGGTCAATCTTCTCGGCTCCAGCACGGTCAATGCGCTTGTCGCAGTTGCCATCGCCTTTGCCCCAGGCATGGCCCGCATCACCCGAAGCGTGGCGCTGTCGGTGCGCAAGCAGGACTATGTGAATGCGGCGATCGCCCGTGGCGAAAGCTCCGCTTACATCATCCGCCGCGAGATGCTTCCGAACGTGATTGCGCCGATCATCGTCGAGATGACCATCCGCGTCTCCTTTGCCGTGATGCTGTTTGCGACGCTCTCCTTCCTTGGTCTCGGCGCACAGCCGCCGGCTGCCGAGTGGGGCCTGATGGTCTCGGAAGCCCGCCGTTACATGCATCTTTCCGCCGGCATCCTGATCTGGCCGAGCGTGGCGATCGCCATCGTCGCCATCGGTTTCAACCTTCTGGGCGACGGTCTGCGCGATGCTCTCAATCCGCGGACCTGAGGTGACACCCATGACCAATACGGAAAACAAGCCGGTTCTCGCTATCGAGAACTACTCGCTGGATTACGAGACCGCCAACGGCCCGTATCATGCGTTGAAAAACATCGACCTCGCCATCCATCGCGGCGAAATCCTCGGCCTCGTCGGCGAGAGCGGCTCCGGCAAGACATCGCTCGCATGGTCGATCATGCGCTACCTGCCGAAGAATGCCCGCGAACCGGGCGGACGCATTCTGCTCGGTGGCGACAATCTGCTCGAGAATTCTGAGCGGCAGATGGAAGCCATTCGAGGCCGGCGCATCAGCATGGTGTTCCAAGACCCGAGCACGTCGCTCAACCCGACGCTTTCGCTTGGCACGCAGCTGGCCGAAGTTCTCGTCCGCCACCGCGGCCTGACCGTTAAGCAGGCGTGGAAGGAAGGCGAGGAACGGCTTGCCCATGTGGGGCTGAAGACGCCGGCGCAGATGATGCACCGCATGCCGCATGAAGTCTCCGGCGGCGAAAAGCAGCGCGTCGTCATCGCGTCCGCCTTCGCCTGCAATCCGGAATGCATCATCTTCGATGAGCCGACCACGGCACTCGACGTGATCACCTCGCGGCAGATCCTCGATCTCTTCGTCGAATTGCAGGCGGAAACCGGCGTTGCCTCGCTCTATATTTCGCATGACCTGGCGCTGGTCGCCCGTACCGCAAGCCGTGTCGCCGTCATCAAGCGCGGTGATATCGTCGAACAGGGCAATGTCCGCGACATCTTCACCAACCCGCAGCAGGATTATACCCGCGAACTGATCGCCGCCGTCCCCGATCCTGCCCATCGGCTGGTCAAGGATGACATGGTCGTGGCCGACACGCCGCTGGTCAAGGTCGAGAATGTCAGCGTGCATTTCGGCCGCAAGCCCTTTCTTGCCGCACTGACCGGCAAGAAGACGGAACGGGTGACCGGCAACAATGCGATCAGCCTCAGCGTCAATCCGGGCGAGATCCTCGGCATCGTCGGCGAAAGCGGTTCGGGCAAGTCGACGCTTGCCAAGGCGATGACCGGTCTCAACCGGTTCGAGGGAAAGATCTGGTTCGACGGTCGCGAGATCAAAAGCCTCGGCGATATGGACAATGCCTATCGCAAGGACGTGCAGATCATCTTCCAGCACCCGGATGCCTCGCTCAATCCGCGCCAGAAGATTTCCGAAATCCTCTCGCGCCCGCTGAAGCTGTTCGGCGACGGCACGGATATGGAAAACCAGATCGGCGACATGCTGGAGCAGGTGCGCCTGCCGCGCACCCATGCCAACCGTTATCCGCATCAGCTTTCGGGCGGCGAGAAGCAGCGCGTGGCGATCGCCCGGGCCTTTGCCTCGAAGCCGAAGCTCGTCATCTGCGACGAGATCACCTCGGCACTCGACGTGTCGGTCCAGGCATCCGTCGTGGAGCTTCTGCTCGAACTGCAGAAGGCGAGCGGCACGGCCTACCTCTTCATCACCCACGACCTCAACCTGATCCGCCAGATCGCCCATCGGATCGCCGTCATGTATCGCGGCGACCTGATCGAGGTGGTGAAGGCCGATGAGATCGATAGCCCAGACCGGGCGGACTATACGCGCCGCCTGATCGAGGCGGTGCCGCGCGCCGCCGCACAATACCAGTGATACCGCATCAAGGAGCATGACAATGGACCCGAAGTCCCTGTTGGACCGGATCGACGAAAAGGCCTGCCTCGATTTCCTGTCGAAGATGGTCCAGCACAAGAGTCATTCGGAAACCGAAGGCGAGAAGGATCTCGCCCGCTGGATGGCCAAGGAGCTTGAGAAGATCGGCGTCGAAGCCGAACTCCAGCCGTTCGATGAAGGCCGCCGCTTCAACACGATCGGCCGATTGAAGGGCACCGGTGAGGGCAAGAGCCTGTTGTTCAACGGCCATCTCGACACCAATCCAGTGACCGAAGGCTGGACAGTCGATCCCTATGCCGGCCTAGTCGACGACAAGTTCATCTACGGCATCGGCGTCTCCAACATGAAGGCCGGTGACGCCGCCTATTTCTGCGCGGTGAAGACGCTGCTCGAAGCCGGCGTCAAGCTGAAGGGCGACGTGACGCTGACCTTCGTGGTCGGCGAATTGCAGGGCGGCATCGGCACACTGGCGGCGATCAAGAGCGGCGTGAAGGCCGACTATTTCATCAACAGCGAGCCGAGCGACCTTGTTGCCGTCACCATGCACGCGGCAGCGCTCAGCTACGTCATCGAACTGACCGGCGACACGCGCCATCTCTCCAAGCGCGAAGAATCCGTCGATGCGATCGCAGCAGCCTGCGACATCATCCCGCGCATCAATGCCATGACTTTCAGCGGCGCAAAGAGCGACGTGCATCGTTCGATCAATCGTGGCCATGTTGGCGTCGTCCATGGCGCGCTCGGCCGCGATCTCGAAGAGTGGCGCCCGCCGCAGGTGGCCGATTTCGTCCGTCTCAAGGGTTCATGCCGCTACGCCCCCGGCCAGACGCAAGAAGGCGTGCTCGCCGATCTGGACCGCGAGCTGCGCGCACTCGAAGAGCGCTTCCCGGGTCTGAAAGCCAAGTTGGTTCCTGAGATGATCGAAGGCCGTCCGCTGATGCCGCCCTTTGAAGTCTCCCCAGATAGCCCCATTGTCAAGTCGATCAACGCTGCCTATGAAGCCGTGCGCGGCGAAAAGCAACCGACTGGTGCCATCACCCCAACCCGCTTTTATGGCACAGATGCTGGCCATCTTTATCATGAACTCGGCATGGAAGGCATCGTCTGTGGTCCGGGCGGTCGTTACAACACCATGCCCGACGAGCGGGTCGACATCATCGACTTCCTCGACATGATCCGCGTATACATGCTGACCATCCTCGATATTTGCGAGGTGGCGTAGTGTTCTCCCGGGCGGAATATGATCGTCGTATCGCTCTCGCCCGGGACGCCATCGCGTCTTCGGGCGCCGACCTGTTGCTCGCCGACAGTGGAGAGCTTCTGGCCTGGCTGACGGGCTATACTGTCTCCGAAACCATGTATCGCGCGGCCTTCTTGCCACGCGACGGGGAAGGGTGGTTCTGCTTGCGCGCACTGGACGAAGCTCCCTGCCGCGAACAGAGCTGGATCAACGATGTCGTCGGCTTTGCCGATACCGAGGAAGCACAGGCAGCCGTTGCTGCCAGCATCCTCGGTCATGGTTTTGGCAAGGCGCGCATCGGTTTCGACACCAATTCCTATTGCATGAGTTCCGCAACCTTCATGCGGCTGCAGGCGCTTCTGCCAGACGCGACATTCGTGCCAATGCAGGGCGTGGGTGACAGCCTACGCTGGGTAAAGTCTAGGGAAGAGATTGCCGTTCTTGCCCAGGCGTCCCAAATTGCCGACAAGGCGATGGCGGAGATCGCAAGACAGGTGACGCCGGGCATGACGACGCGCGACGCGGCCGCGATCGCCTCGGGCGTATTCTTGCGAGAGGGAGCAGACACCGGCGAGGTTGGACCAGTTGTGAAAGCTGCTGGCAGCCATGAATTCCTGCACGGCGTGTTCAAGACCGAGGCAATTGGTGAAGGCGACATCCTGCATGTCGAACTCATCCCGCGTGTCGGAAATTACGGTGCGCGTCTGATGAGGCCGATCGTGGTGGGACGCCCCCCAGACGAATTGGCTGTCACGGCCGAAAGACTGGTCGCATTGCAGGACCTTCAGATCGCCGCAATGAAGCCGGGGGCGCGAGCCTGCGACGTCGACGCAATCATGCGCCAGGGCGCGCTCAATGGGGGACTACGTCCGGTCTATGAAAACGTCACGGCGTATACGCTCGGGCTCTATACCCGCACGCCGCGCACCAGCGATTTTTCCGGGGTATTCTTGCCAACCTCGGACTGGTCGCTGGAAAAGAACATGGTCTTTCATCTCTACGCCACGGCACAGGGCCTCGGCTTCAGCGAGACGGTGGTCGTCGGCAGCAATGGGGGAATTCGGTTGACGAAAAGCCCGCGCGCAATCCTGTGAGGCAGCTACCGCGCGAGTTTACAGGTGCCGCGGAGCAAGTAGTTACACTTCGCGACACCGCACAGCTGTGGTCGGAATCGTTTGATAACGTCGGCTTATGCAGCGACCGTCGGGAATAACGCAGTCGCCGTGATACCCAGAGCCTTTGCGATGCGCTTTACAAGTCGCCGATCTCCTTCATGGCCGGCTTCGACCTTGGCAATTTCCGTCTCGGTCAGGCCGCAGGTGAGTGCGACCTGCTCGATGCTGTACCCTGCCACCTGCCTTGCTGAGCGAACCGCTTCACCAAGGTCGATGGTCAATGCTGTGGGAACGTTTGAATCCTCGATATTGCCGTAGGATCGTGACATGCGCGCTTCTCCAAATGCGTCCACTTTATGGCCCAATTTAGGTGGTGCGCTAACAATTGCAATGCCACCGAATTCACTATTCGTTGTACGGGATAATTCTCGCCCGAAGCCTTCAGTGTGCTGAGAGACGAAGACGGCTCTAGAGCAAATTTCACGCCTTGTCTGATAAAGCCGGGTACAATGTCTGAAACTCCTTTGCCTGCGCGGCAAGCCATTCGCAAAACAGGGTCGCCTTGCGATTGCGCCTAGACCGCTTCAGGGCGACATAGTGATGCCCGCTGTCGATAAAACCGAACGGTGCCACCAAGCGGCCGGCATGGATGTCATCGACCACATAGGGCCAAGGTGCTGCGCAAGCGCCGAGTCCGGCCCGCGCTGCCTCCAGCATGAAATAGAAGTGCTCGTAATCCACCTTTGGACCTGTCAGGAGATGGCGCCCAGAGCGGGAACGCCAATCATTCCAGGCTTGCGGCCTCGTTCGTGTGTGTAGTTCCGGGATGATGTCGAGATGCCCTACGTTGTTTCTCGCAAAGCCCGCGGCTATGACCGGTCCGATCTGTTCGGGAAACAACGGGATGACCTCT
This sequence comes from Rhizobium sp. UBA1881, assembly GCF_002338015.1. Taxonomy (NCBI): domain Bacteria; kingdom Pseudomonadati; phylum Pseudomonadota; class Alphaproteobacteria; order Hyphomicrobiales; family Rhizobiaceae; genus Rhizobium; species Rhizobium sp. UBA1881. The sequence continues at coordinate 6,566 of NZ_DDHH01000050.1, read as the reverse complement.
GCTCCGGCCGGCCAAGGAGGATCCCCCACACGGATGGCGACGTCGACACCATCCCGCTCGAAATCGACCGGCTTTGAGGATGCCGTCAAACGTACTTCGATTTTCGGGTAGTCCGCTTGAAAACGGTATAGTCGCGGAATAAGCCAGCGCATGGTGAAGGTGCCCGGACAGGAGACGTCGATCGCTCCTTCCTCCGTATCGGCAACCGCACGCACCGACACATCGATCTGGTCGAAGGCTGCGCCAAGCCCGGTCAGCAATGTGTGCCCGGCCTCTGTTAGCCGCAATTGATTCTTCGGTCCCTCAAACAGCGGCACCCCGAGAAGAGCCTCCAGGTGCTTTATCTGGCGGCTCACGGCACTATGGGTCACGTTGAGTTCATTGGCTGCAAGCGTCATGCGTCCATGACGGCCCGCTGCTTCGAACGCCCGAAGTGCGTTAAGTGAAGGGATGCGTCTGCTCATGTGAGATTTCCGAACATAAGGTGTTCGATCATATCGGTTTTCAGGCCGCTCTGCCTAGTCACATATGAGAAACATTGAACACTGCTCATCGAAAAATGAACATGAGGAGCTGATGTGTTCCCCTTTTTTCAAACCGGAAGGCTCAAAGCGATGAGTGAGAGACACCAAGACGGCAGCGCAGGTGACGCGAATTACGGCGTGATCGGCAAAGGATATGTAAGCTATCGCCAGCCGGAACCTCATATAGCGGAATTTATCCGCCGCGCTCTGGGCGATGCGCTCACGGTGTTGAATGTCGGTGCGGGCGCCGGCTCCTACGAGCCCGTGGATCGCGCGGTTACGGCTGTTGAGCCTTCTGAGTCAATGCGCGCGCAGCGCCCGGCTCATCTTCCGCCCGCGATCGACGCGATCGCAGAAAGGCTGCCTTTCGCTGAAAAAACCTTCGACGCAAGCATGGCTTCATTCACCGTTCACCAGTGGAGTGATTTGGCTCGCGGCCTTTCCGAGATGCGTCGCGTCACGCGCGGACCGGTGCTTGTTCTCACCTGCGATCCGAATGAACTGACAAGATGCTGGCTGAACGACTACGCGCCGGAGATGATCGCCGTGGAGGCCCGACGTTATCCGGCCATGAGCGCAATCGCTGAGGAGCTGGGCGGGGACGTCGATATCCACACCGTCCCTATTCCACTCGGCTGCGTCGATGGGTTCGGTGAAGCCTATTACGGTCGGCCCGAGCGCATCTTGGAACCTGGCGCACGCCTTGCCAATTCCGCATGGAGCTTCGTCGACAAGAGCGTCGGTGAGCGATTTGTCGCCGATTTGAGCCGCGACTTGGCCGACGGGAGTTGGGATGCCCGCTATGGCGGACTCCGCACGCAGCCCTTTTTTGAGGGTTCGCTTCGACTTGTCGTCGCAAGGCCTTCACTATCCGCTCCCAGGTAGTCAAGCGAGGGAGCGAGGAGGGCAATTGCAGCCTGCCCATAGTTACGCTGCTCGTCAAAGGAGAGGAGAAACGGTGTGGATGAGGTGAGCCAGTGCGGCCGCGTTGTCCGCCCCATTGTTGGAGGCTTCGAACTCGGTCAACTCGACGCCTACGATTTGCCTCGCAGGTATGATTGCCAACAGAGCACGTAGCGCGGTCGGCGTTAATCCCCCGCCGATCGCATATGCGGCTGGCACGTAACCCGGCTCGAGGACATCCCAATCGATGTGGATCCACACAGGTCCGTCGCCGATCGCCTCGCCGATCGTCTTTGGCCGGCTTTCGTCTGGCCCGAAAATCCGGACGCCGGCGTCAAGCAGTGCCTGTTGCTCCGGCGGGTCTATGTCTCGCGCACCGACGACGACGACCCTGGCGGGGTCGATGCCGGCACCGAAACCGCTTTCCCAGAGCCCACAGGTGGCAGCCAGCACCATGCCGCCAAGATACCCGCTGGTCGTTGTTGCGGGAGTGTTGAAATCGCCGTGAGCATCGATCCAGAGAACGGTCAAATCCAGATAGTGCCGGGCAGCGACAGGCAAGGTCGCAAGACTTGCAGAGCAGGTGTTTGCTACCACCAGCGGTCTGTTTCCTTTTCCGATGCTTGCGGCAACTGCATCTTGCAAAGCCTCGAGCGTGCGTCGTGCTTGCGGAAGACTTCGTGACCAGTCGTCCACCTCCGGCGCGGAAGGTGTGCCGATGATAGACGATTCCAGGCCGGTCAGTGCGGTAAGGGCATTCGCGGCAAGCTCGGCGCCGCGGATGGCGCCAGGGCTACGGTCGGCGATACGACCTTGGGAGACCAAAAGCTCAAAAGGCAAACGGCAATTCCTTGTGAAATACGAAGAATAGTGAATCGATATGTCCCCGTGAATATATCGAGCGCGTGTCGGTGGCAATTGTATTTGGGCTTGCCGAACGGGCGTGACAGATATCTCGCAGTGGCTACCAGATACTGGGCGCGGCGCTCGTCGAGAAAGCCGTTCTCGAAGACCTTTTCTCCTCGACGCATCACCAACAAGGAAGGAGCAAGGCGCGCGGTCGCCGAATTCTTCATCGCTTGCGAGATGTGGTAGGCAGCAATGACAATCAGGGTCTGATGCACGAGATAGTCAGTCATGTTCGACGTGCTCAGATAAGGAATTGCCGGTTCGGGCTGTTGGCAAGTCCGGCTGCAAATGCAATCAGCGCGAGGATGGCGCACCACTGCGCACACCTGGACCCCATTGTGAGAGTCCCAGCCTTGCTTTCCGGGGGCAGCAACTAGAGTGGCGCAAGAGCCTTCATTGACAGGGTGGCGAAATCCAGGCTCGTCCCTCGTTGGTCGAAGATCGCCTGCCCGACGGTCTGCGCGCAGATGAACAATGATCCGATCATAAACAACGAGAAATACAGCGCGCGAGCGGACGTCTAATGAACGGCGTCTCTGCGAAGATGCGAAAAATAGCACGGCTGCGGTGCAGCTTCAGCAGGTGGTTCGACCCGGCTGCCATTGCGTTGTGTCGCGTTGCAGCCTTGATGCCAATTGCCGGACCGGTTCCTGTTCGGTTCATATTGCGACTCGAATGTCGAACGTGAACCACCCGTTCATGTAGGCTTCATCAAGCGGTTGCTACCGTGGGTGCATCTGAAACAGCAATCAATCAGCGGGACAAGTTAACCATGCAGCACCCTGCCGCTCCAACGGCCGGCCGAGATCCGCGCCTTGATTTTTTCCGCGGCCTGGCCCTGGTGATGATCTTCATCAATCACGTGCCTGGCAACATGATGGAAGGTGTCACGTCAAAGAACTTCGGTTTTTCGGACGCGGCAGAGGCCTTTGTACTGATGTCGGGTATGTCTGCGGGGCTTGCCTACTCCAATATCTATGTCCGCGACCGCATACGCGCCATTGCTCGCATCCTTCGTCGCGCAAGCCGGCTTTACAGCGTTCATCTGCTGACAACCGTGCTGGCAGTGATCGTTCTCATGGCGGGCCATAATTTGCTCGGCACGACCGCTCTTTCGCAGCGCGTCAATATGGTCTCCTACCTGGATGCACCGTGGTCGACCGCGCTCGGTGTACTCGCGACAACGCATCAGCTTGGCTATTTCAATATTCTGCCGCTCTATATGTTGCTGTTGGCGGCAACACCTGTTTTCCTAGCTCTCGCCTTGCGCAGCCGCGCTCTGTTGTTGACGGTGTCGGTTACCATCTGGGCTATTGCCGGCTGGAACAACATCAACCTTCCAAATTATCCGACAGACGGATCCTGGTTCCTCAATCCGTTTTCCTGGCAACTCATCTACTGCATCGGACTGTGCGCTGGCATCTCCATGAAAAAAGGTGAGAGCCTTGTCGGCTATAGTCCGGTCTTGATGGCAACTGCAATCGCCTATCTTGGATTTGCAATGTTCGTCATCCAGGGGCAGCACTATGAGTTGACTGCTTGGGGCGACCATCCTGCCCTTTTGATCGGTTTCGAAAAGGGCATCTTGCCACTGCCGCGACTGATACACATCCTCGCGCTGTCATACGTAATTTCGCAGATCAACGTATGTCGTGTGGTGGCGGGTAGTGCCAAGCTGGCAGCCGTGTCGCTCCTTGGGAAGCAGGGCCTTGCCGTGTTTGCATGGGGGTCACTCGTTTGCATCTCGCTGCAGGTCCTACGAGAAGCCTATCAGTTTTCGCCTGCTGTCGATATCTCAACTCTGATTTTTGGTCTGGCGATCCAATATGTTGTCGCCCAGCGTCTGCAGTCTGACAAGGTGACGCTGCGAAACAGCGCAGTAAGCACATAGGAGCATATGAAGGATCGAACGAAGGCTATTGTCAGCCCTGCTTTCTCAGCAGCCGAACAAGCAGACTAGAATCTAATTCCGCTTTTCTGTTTCCTCAGGATTTGGCGCGGCGTTCGCGATCAAATGTAACCGACGTGATCGCCGAACGGAACGTCGGCATCCTCCAGGTTTCCAGACCCAATTCGTTCGCTTTCGCCGGACAAGTGGAGCTCGGCGGCGCGATCATTTTCCTGATCCGTGGCCGAGGGGTGATTTGGGAGACGGTCGGACAATGAGCCCTCGTGCGAATTTGACCTGCTATGCTCAGAACCGTCCTTTGGATCGGCATCTCGATGCCGCTCCAAACCTTCGGATATCACAGATTGTCGTTCTGCCGCCCAGGCCAAGTCTGGCTCTGCGAGCGAAATGCTACGGTCAACGCGCGCAGCTTGCGATGATGCAGTGGACGAAATCCGTGATACCCGTTCAACCATGGCTCAATCCCTATACCAACACTCTATTTGGTAGGGCGCGTGTCAGAAACAAGCTTGAGTAAGAAAAACAAAAGACGCACCACGGCTGGCCGCCACGGTGCGCCTGATCGCTTCTTCAGTTACTTGAGGCGTGCGCCAACTTTTTCCAGGGCCTTGTTTGCACATGCTTCGTCCAGATTGCCGCCAGGTGCGCCCGCAATGCCTATCGCGCCGACTGTGTCCTTGCCAACCTTGATCGGAACGCCACCTGCCAGAACGAGAAATCCAGGAATGTCAGCCAGGCCGGCCGCTCCAGCGTTCTTGGCGACGTTGTCGGCGATCGCGCTTGTCGGGTTGCGCGACGAGGCCGACGTGAAGGCCTTGGCCGTGGAGGCGTTTGCTGTGTGTGCGCCAGCGTTCTCGGAACGCACGAGAGCGAGAAGAACGCCGGACCGGTCTGTGACGGCTGCCGAGACATTGTATCCGTCACTTGAGCACGCAGTGACCGCAGCCTGCGCGAACTCGACCGCCAGGGCAGTACCCAAGCTGGTCTGTTGGACCGTATCCTGAGCGATGGCGGGTGCCGCGATCAGGGCTGAAACAGCCATCGAGAGCAGGGCAATCTTCATTTGGCAAACCTTCCTGTTTGTTGAGTTGATGATTGCCAATCTAGAAGATCAAATCAGCGCCGTTAACTCGCATTGACACCGACAGAGCCTGGTAGAACTACGGATGCGCGGCCAACCAAATGCGTGTCTGCTCTGCTACTGCGGGTGTCCCGAGTTTTGTCGCGATATTTGCTCTGTGGCTATCGACAGTTCGCACAGAGACATCCAAAGCGACCGCGATATCCTTGCTGCCAAACCCCTTTGACACAAGCTCCAGCACCTCGACTTCACGAGAGGTAAGCTGCTGGATCAGCCGCCCGTTCTCTTGTCGTACCAACAATTCGTCGAGCGCTGTCTCGCACGTTGCTAGTGCTTCCATCAGGACATGTTCATCGACCGGCTTTGCAAGAAAATCCATCACGCCTGCTTTGAACGCACGACGGCATGCTTCGATGTCCCCGTGACCGGTGATCATGAGCGCCGGCCACCGGATGCGCAACTCCTCGAGTTTCTTTAGGAGCTGCAAGCCACTCGCTGCGGGCATCCGCAAGTCTAGGATCAAGACGCCGGGCTTGGCTCTTTCTATGTGCGAGAGCAGGTGAGCAGCGTCGGAAAATGCCGCGACCTCCTTGCCGTATGTCGCCATAAGCAGTGTCATTGCCTCACGCACCGAAGCGTCGTCATCAACGAGGTAGATCATTCGAAGCTCCCGATGGTAGCCGTATCATGAAACATGCGCCTCCTTCGTTGCGGATTGAAAGCGACCCGTCCATCTTTTCGATTAATCTAGACGAAAGAGGAAGGCCAAGACCCATGCCGTCCTGCTTCGTTGTAAAGAACGGCTCGAATACTCTGTCCAGCAACGACGGATCGATTCCTGGCCCGTTGTCTGCGATCTTAATCACGGCGTCGTTGCGCTCGCGTTCAGCGCTCACCGTTATACGGGGGTCTGCCCCTGGCGCTGCCGCGTCAGCCGCGTTGCGGATCAGATTGAGGACAACCTGCTGGAACGATATTATGTCGATCGTAACGGTAATCTCTTCGCTCGCGGGTATAACAAGGAGTTCGATGTTTCGCTGGGCAAGATCAGCTTCGATAAGTCGGACGGCATCGCTCAAAGCCAGAAAGAGCGACACTTCCTCTAGGTGAGCAGCAGCCCCGGATATGTACGCGCGCATGCGCCCAAGAATGTCACCTGCTCGCTTGGCGTCCCGGATGTTTCCCTCCAACGCCTTCTCCACGATATCCGGGCGCGCGCTCGTCAAGGCTGGTCTTGAAG
>NZ_DDHH01000006.1:0-27592 GCF_002338015.1 Rhizobium sp. UBA1881 | reverse complement strand
CTTGATGCCGGGTTCGCGGTTCAGCCGGTCCGCGAGCGTCTTGGCGAATGCCAGCGTGACATCCTTTTCCTGGGTCTTCGTGTCGACACCGATCGCGCCGGTATCGATGCCGCCATGGCCCGCGTCGACGGCGACGATGAAATCGCCGGGTGCGGGTTTATCGTGCGCGGGGATGGCGCTGGTCGTCTGCGCGGCCTCGGGCTCGTTCCAGGATTGGGCTTTCACCAGTTCGGCGAAGGTCGCCTTGTCGGTCATCTCGGCTTCGAGAACCAGCCGCTGGCCCTTGCCGTTTTCATCGGCCTGAACCCTCGCCATGCCGATGCGAACGGGCTTTATCGCCGTCAGCACGATACGGGCACTGTCGCCGTCCATCGTGCCGTAGCGGATATCCTTGAAAAGGCCCCTCGCCTCAAGATCCTTGGCGGGGAACCCGAAAGCGGTGGCGGGAAGATCGACGACGACCCGCTCCGGATTGGCGATGTAGTGGATCGAGAAGCTCGGGGGACGATCGAAATCGATGACGATGCGGGTCCTGGCGTCGTCGCCGACGATACGCGCGCCATAGGCCAGCAAGCGCTCTTCGCCCGCCGCGGTCGCGACCGAATGACCGACCAACGGAACGGTCACGGCCATCACCGCTGCAAGCAACCAAGCCCTGAAGTTTTTCGTCCGCAAGCCGGATTTCACCGTTGCGCGCCGCGTCTCGCTATACAACCGACTGTCATGCCCCAATTGTCATCAATGCCGGATCCCGCGATACACGCGATTGCGACCGAGAACAATTGTCACTGTCGCCGCGCCGGAATCACCTCGTCCACCGCTATTTTTTATGATGCTGCAAATCCATCAATATTATGGCACATTTGGCTTTTCCCTTGCTATTGTGACGGAGAAAACATACAAGCAATTTTAGGGTAGAAGCACTGACGGGATAGAGTCGCCGACAAGGCAGCCAACCGCAAAGGACCTGGCGCCACAACCGGCAATCGTCCGCCGTCTTACATGCTTCCACTCGACAATGGATCCTGATTTTTCCGGAGTATGCGGAAACTTCATCGGTGGATTGCCACCAACCGCTCTTTAAAGAGAGAGCAAACTCATCGGGCCTGAATAAGGTCTTTGTTTTGTCGATCTCGCTTGGTCTTTTATGGTGTCGCAGCAGGTTTTATCTAAAGTCTACAGACCCCGGGAGAAGAGTTTCCCCGCTGCTGTCTGGCTGCTGCCTTCCACACCGAACCAATCGCGACTTTCACTATCCGGCGCTGCTATGACGGTCCGCACTCCCCTTGTCTTATCGACTGCGGAGACTGCCGACGATCGACCGCGCCGAGGAGCTCAGCTTACATGGCAGACAAAATGCTTATCGACGCGTCTCACGAGGAAGAGACGCGCGTCGTTGTCGTTCGCGGAAACCGCATAGAAGAATTTGACTTCGAGTCGGAACACAAGAAGCAAATTCGCGGCAACATCTACCTCGCAAAGGTAACGAGGGTCGAGCCTTCGTTGCAGGCTGCTTTCGTCGATTACGGCGGCAACCGGCACGGCTTCCTGGCCTTCGCCGAAATCCATCCCGATTATTACCAGATCCCGCTTGCCGACCGTCAGGCCCTGTTGCGCGCCGAAGCCGAAGAGCATCGCCGCGACGACGATGTCGAGCATGTTGATACGGCGCGGATCGACCCTGCGACCCAGGACCAACCCGATGTTGGCATCGTTGCCAAGGACGAACCTGAAGCCCCGGTCGAAGCCGCTGTAGAGGTCGTAGAGACCGTCGAAGCTGCAGAGGTTGTCGAAGCCGTCGAGGAAGCGCCTGCAAAGAAGGCAGCCAAGCCCCGCCGGAGCCGCAAGAAGGTCGTTCCCGCCGCTGACGAAGCGACGGTTGAAGCTGACGCCGCGGCATCGTCCGACGACGAAGGTTCCGCCGGCGGCGAGATGGCCGCCATGGTCGAGACCGACACGATTTCCGAAGACGTCGATGCGCGCCGCCGCGGTGACGACGAGGACGACGACGATCATGATCACGAAGAAGAAGTGATCGAGAATGTCGGCGCCGAAGACGCCATGGAAGAGGTTCCCGATCGAGTGCAGCGCAAGCCGCGCAAGCAGTACCGCATCCAGGAAGTCATCAAGCGTCGCCAGATCCTGCTCGTTCAGGTCGCCAAGGAAGAACGTGGCAACAAGGGCGCCGCCCTCACCACCTACCTATCGCTTGCCGGCCGTTATTCGGTTCTGATGCCGAACACCGCACGTGGCGGTGGCATCTCCCGCAAGATCACCAGCCCGCAGGACCGCAAGCGCCTGAAGGAAATCGCCAAGATGCTCGAAGTGCCGCAGGGCATGGGCGTCATCCTGCGCACCGCCGGCGCCAACCGCACCAAGGTGGAGGTCAAGCGCGACTTCGAATACCTGATGCGTCTTTGGGAAAACGTCCGTACGCTGACGCTCGCATCGATCGCGCCTTGCCTCGTCTACGAGGAAGGCTCGCTCATCAAGCGTTCGATCCGCGACCTCTACAACAAGGATATCGGCGAGATCATCGTCTCCGGCGAAGAAGGCTATCGTGAAGCGAAAGACTTCATGAAGATGCTGATGCCGAGCCACGCCAAGGTGGTCCAGCCTTACCGCGACATTCACCCGATCTACTCGCGCTCCGGAATCGAAGCCCAGCTCGACCGGATGCTGCAGCCGCAGGTGACGCTGAAGTCGGGTGGCTACCTGATCATCAATCAGACCGAAGCGCTGGTTTCGATTGACGTCAACTCCGGTCGTTCGACCCGCGAGCATTCGATCGAAGACACGGCACTTCAGACCAATCTCGAGGCCGCCGACGAAGTCGCTCGTCAGCTGCGCCTGCGCGACTTGGCCGGCCTTGTCGTCATCGACTTCATCGACATGGAAGAAAAGCGCAACAATCGCGCTGTCGAGAAGAAGCTGAAGGATTGCCTGAAGAACGATCGCGCCCGCATCCAGGTCGGCCGCATCTCGCACTTCGGCCTGCTCGAAATGTCGCGCCAGCGCATTCGCGCATCGGTTCTCGAATCGACGACGCAGGTCTGCTCGCATTGCGGCGGCACCGGTCACGTTCGTTCGCAGTCTTCCGTTGCCCTGCACGTGCTGCGCGGTATCGAAGAATATCTGCTCAAGAACACGACCCACGACATCACTGTTCGCACGACGCCGGAGATCGCTCTTTATATCCTCAACCACAAGCGTCAGACGATCGTTGACTATGAAGCCCGCTTCGGCGTCGCCATCATCATCGATGCCGATGGCGCCGTTGGCGCGCAGCATTTCGCGATCGATCGCGGCGAAGCCGTAGAGAACCCGGTCAAGATCGAGACGCTCTTCAACTTTGCGGCCATCCCTGAAGACGACGACGATGACGTCGTTATCGAGATCGACGAGGAAGAAGACGAAGAGCTGGAAGAAAAGCAGGCGTCGGAACGTCCGGCTGCCGCTGCCCGTGCAGAGGGCGAAGGTGACGGACGCAAGCGCAAGCGCCGCCGTCGTCGTCGCGGCCGCAACGGCAATGGTGAGCAGCAGGCATCCGACGAGAACGGCGCCGAACAGGCTGGCGACGAAGACGGTAGTGACGAGGAAGGCGACGACGCCGAAACCACGTCCGCTGCCGGCTCCGAAGAACGCGCCGAGGGCGATGACGCACAGCGCCGCAAGCGCCGCCGTCGCGGCAAGCGCGGCGGTCGCCGCAACCGCGAGGAAGGTGCCGAAGGCGCTGAGGGCGACGATGTTGCCGAAGCCGAGGGCGACGTTGCCGCAAGCGCAGAAGCAGTTGAGACCACGGACGAAGCCGCAGTCGCAACCGAAGACAGCGCGCCGGTAGACGTTGTCGTGGAAGCTGCCGCAGCGGAGGCTGTCGAAGCGTCCTCGGCCATGGCCGCCGTCGAAGCCGGCGCCACGGTAACGGAAGACGTGAAGCCGAAGCGCGCTCGTCGCAGCCGCAAGGCCTCGCCGGTCGAAGAGCCTGTTGTGGAAGCAGAAGTGGCGCCTGCCGCTGAAGCAGCTCCGGTTGCCGAGGCAGCTCCTGCCGCCGAGCCGGAAGTCGCTGAAGCATCCGCCGATCTGGCAGCGCCCGCTGAAGAAGAAGCAAAGCCCGTTCGCGCCAATCGCGGCGCAAACGTTGCCTCCTCCGAACCGACCGTCAAGTCGTCCACCACGGAAGCGACTGATGGCGACGGCAAGCCGAAGAAGGCCGGCTGGTGGCAGCGCCGCGGTTTTTTCTGAGACTGATTTTCGGACGTAAATAATTGAAATCCGGCTGCGGCGACGCAGCCGGATTTTTTCGTTCAGGGGTTATGTGTCGTTCGATCTTGGACGCATCGGTTGCCCGGTGGCGGAGACTGGATATCGGCCTTGCCGCCACGTAAACAGGGCGCGCTATATCCGCCCTCCGGATGCCTGAGCGCTTTCCACACGCGGCGGCGTCTCACCCCTACCCTGCCAGCAACCATCGCTCACGCTAGCTCGGCTATGCACGCCGACGCCGCCAGCTGTCATGAGCGGGAAACTGGTTCCAGCCAGAAGCTCCAACGGCTTGGCGATATGCAGATAAGCAAACAGCGAGATCGGCTTCCGGCCGGATCTCGCTGAGACAAGCTTCTTGATGCTGTAAGGCGCTATTGAAGCGCAAGGCTAGCCACGACCCGCGCATCAGCGCTGCAGGTCGTGGCCCCAATCAGTCGCGTTCGGAAATAACCGTCGCGTGCGGGTATTCGCCGTAGAAGCCGCGCCAGTTGGCGATCGCGAAGCCGAAGACAACGAGTGCGCCGCCCTGGTGCAGCAGACCCCAGTCGAGCGGGACTTCCAGCAGCAGGGTGGCGATACCGATCGAGGCCTGGATGGTGACGAGGCAGAACAAGACGATGGCGCGGCGTGCGTGGGTCGTTGCCGGTGCTGCGCGCAGCAGCATGATCATGTTGATCAGCGTCACGGCAAACAGCGTGTAGGCGCCGACGCGGTGAATGAACTGTACAGTCTTCGGGTTTTCGAAGAAGTTGATCCATGCGGGCTGCTGGATCAGCAGATCGGAGGGCACGATCGCGCCGTCCATCAGCGGCCATGTGTTGTATGTGAAGCCGGCGTCGAGACCGGCGACCAGAGCGCCGAGGTAGATCTGGAACAAGGTCAGCGCGACAATCACGCCAGCCCATATATGGGCGCGTCTTGTTGGGGCCGTGTCCTCTGAATGCGGCGAGAGCGCGCGCATGATCCACATGCATGAGGCGAAGATCAGACAGGCCGTGATCAGGTGTGTCGCCAGGCGGTACTGGCTGACATCGGTGCGCGCGGTCAGCCCCGACGAGACCATCCACCAGCCGATGGCGCCCTGGAAACCGCCAAGCGCTAGGATGCCGACGAGCGGCCAGCGCAGGCGTCGCTCGATCCTGCCGGTTGCCCAGAAGTAGAGGAGCGGCAGCGCGAAGATCACGCCGATGCCGCGGGCAATCAGGCGGTGGGCCCATTCCCACCAGAAGATGCCCTTGAACTCATCGACGGTCATGTCGCTGTTGATCTGCTGGAATTCCGGAATGCGCTGGTAGAGCTTGAATTCCTCTTCCCATTCCGTGGCGTTCAGCGGTGGGATAACGCCGTGGATCGGCTTCCATTGGGTGATCGACAGTCCGGAATTGGTCAGGCGCGTCGCGCCGCCAACGATCACCAGACAGAACAGCGCGAGAAGGACGATGCCGAGCCAAATTCGTATGGCTTTGCGATTGCTATCCTGCTTGCGCACCTGGCGCAGAATTTCCTGTTCAGTCGTAAGATCGGCGACGGCCATGGACGGACTCCTTCGTTCCGACAGTTGATTTGCCTTAGCCACTGATGCAAAACAAGTCCGAACATTTGCGGCATGCCGTCGCGGTGGCCTGCACATCCCATACCGGAATTCACCAGATGCCCGTCCGCCTTCGCAAGTTCATCGGCACCATCCTCATCGTCGTCCTCGTTCTGGTCTATGCGCTGGTTGCCAATACGATCGCGGTTGCGACGCTCGGCAATGCGCCGTGGTGGGGCCACCTGCTCTATTTCTCGCTGACGGGACTGCTCTGGGTGTTGCCTGCGATGGTTATCATCAAGTGGATGGCCGGCCCGAAGCAGCAATAGGCATTAATCGCGGACTAACCGTGATTGACGGAAAAGCCGGCGGCATCGCGCGCGTAAAGGAAATGGATGCGCTGCCGCGCTATTTTCCCGGGCAGTATCTTTTCCCGGAGAACGCCCGTGCAAACGCAGAAGCTTCCATTGGAATCCGCGCCGCGTGACATCGCCGCAGACGCCGATGCCGGATTGGCGAAGCTCAGGGAGATAAATGCGCGGCTGTCCTTAGATGCGATCGAGATCGACATTGTCGATTCCATAGAGGCTATCGAGCCCGAATGGCGCGCGCTTGAGCGTGACAATCTGAACTCCCTGCACCAGGGATATGACTGGTGCGCCTCCTGGATGAAGGCCTACGGCAATCCGGCCGCCATCATCCGTGGCCGGTCGGGGACGCGAACCGTCTTCATTCTCCCCGTCGAGGTCGTCCGCTCGCGCGGCGTGCGTGTCGCGAAGTTCATCGGGGCTGACCACAGCAATATCAATACGGGGCTGTTTGCCGCCGATTTCGCGGATGCCTTCGAGGCGCTCGATGCGCTTGACCTTGCCGCGCGCATCTCCGGCGCGCTCAAGGGCAAAGCCGATCTCCTGCTCCTGCAGAACATTCCCCTGACATGGCGCGGCCGTCGCAATCCGCTGGCGCTGCTGCCGATGGTCCAAAATCAGAACCATGCCTACCAGCTGCCGCTGTTCGACACGATGGAAGCGACGCTGAAGCAGCTGAACGCCAAGAGCCGGCGGAAGAAGTTCCGGGTGCAGTCGAAGCGGCTGGAGGAACTCGGGGGCTTTGATTATGTCCATGGCACGGATACCGCGAGCCAGCACGCGCTTCTCGACCAGTTCTTCCGGCTGAAGAGCGAGCGTTTCAAGGCGATGGGGCTACCCGATGTCTTCGCGGACGCCGAGACGAAGGCCTTTCTTCATGGCGCGATCGACATCCGCAATGCCAAGAACGAACTGTCAGGTCTCGAAATGCATGCGATCCAGCTGAAAGGCGAGCATGCCGGCCACGTCGCGGCCGTCGCCGGCATTTCGCGCAAGGGCGATCATGTGATCTGCCAGTTCAGCGCGATCGACGAGAGCATCGGCGCCGAGGCCAGCCCGGGAGAATTCCTGTTCTGGCAGATGATATCCGGGCTGCATGGCAAGGGCGTCAGCATGTTCGATTTCGGCCTGGGCGACCAGGGCTACAAGCGCTCCTGGGCGCCTGTCGAGACGGATCATTACGATGTCGTCCTGCCCCTCACCGCTCGCGGCATGGCCGCCGGCGCGGCGCACCGGCTCGTCACGCGGGCCAAGGCCTACGTCAAATCGCAGCAGCGACTCTATCGCGCCGCCCAGCGCCTGCGCCGGTTCGCCGGCGTCTGATCAGGCCGCCTGCTGGGCGACCGTCGCATTGCCATCCGTATTGCCGCCAGACATCAGCACGACGCGCTCGTAACCCGCCTCCTCGAAGCTGGTCATCGCGGCCACGAATTCCTCCTCGACGATCTCGGGCATGGAGAGGATGATCTCGACGGTCTTGCTCTGCGTGAGCTTGGAGACGCCGGCCACATCGGCAGCGCCGGATTCGACCAGCACCAGGTCATAGGCCGAGGAGAGAGCGTCGAGCAGCAGCGACAGGCGATCGGCCCCACGCATGGCGCGACGCATGTCGCTGGTGCCCTGCGGGATGAAGTGGGCGTCGGAGAGGTAATCACCATGGATGGTGTCGCCAAAGGCCGCCTCGCCGCACAGAAGGTCGGTGACCCCAGGCAGCGAGCGACCCTGCGCCATCAGCTCCGTTGGGTGCCCGGAGCCGGTCATGTCGACAAGCACGACACGAGAGCCAGCGGACGCAAGCGTGCGCGCGAGGGCAACGGTCGCGGCCGAGCCATTGTCACCAGTCGGTGAAATGGCGATCGCCAGCGGCGCGCGGCTGCCGATGAGATAATGCGCGACGGAAGCGATGGAGAATTCGTTCTCTTCCTCAGGCTGTTCCGGGACGAGCTCTTCGGCGACTTCGTCTTGTTGTTCGTCTTTCTCTTCCTGCTGGACGGCGAGCATGCTCGACGCGGGTGCGCGTGCCGGCGGCGAAGCAACTGCGACAACTTCGACCGTTTCCCGTTCGATGCGTTCTTCGACCTCCGCATTCGACGTCGGGCGCAGCGCGCGGCCACTGAAGAGCTCGGCCAGCATGATGGCGATCGACGTCATAATGAAGGTCGCAAGTGCCGCGACGACGACGATCGGGATGACCTTGGGGAAGTAGGGATCGACCGGCTGAACGGCGGTCGAGACGATGCGGGCGTCGGCCGGGCTGGAATTCTTGTCGGCGCGCGAGGCGGCCTCGCGGAAGCGCGACAGATAGGTTTCGAGCAATTGACGCTGGGCGGCGGCCTCGCGCTCAAGCGCGTTCAGGCCAACCTCATCCTCACCGGCCTGGGCGCTGTTTGCCTTGACCTTGTTGGACTGCTGTTCGAGTTCCTGCTCGCGAAGTGTTGCGACCTTGGCTTCGTTTTCGATGCTCGCCAGGATCTTCTGCGTTTCCTGACGGATCTGCGTCTTGATGTCGGCAAGCTGGGCGCGGAGGCTCTTCAGGCGCGGATGGTTGTTGAGGAGCGACGTCTGGAGGTCCGAGATCTGCGACTGCAGGCCGGATTCCGTTCCCTTCAGCCGCTGGATCGACTGCGACGACATGATGTCCTGCAGCGTATCGGATGCTTCGCCCGACGACAGCGCGTTACGCACGGACTGCGCCCGCGCCTCCGCATTCGCCCTCTCGCCGCGGACACGTGTGAGTTCGGCGGAAACATCGTTCAGCTGCTGCGTCTGAAAATTGCCGCCGCCATTGGTCGGCAGCAGGCCGTGGGCGGCGCGGTATTCGGCAACCTTTTGCTCGGCGTCGCTAACCTTGGTGCGAAGGTTCTCGATTTCAGGTTCCAGCCAACGCGTGGCTTCCGAGTTGGAATCAAGCTTGGCGCCGCTCTGCTTGGCAAGATAGGCGGCGGCCATGGCGTTGGGGATCGTTGCCGCAAGCACCGGATCCTTGGAGGTGAAGGTAATACCGATGACGCGGGAGCCGGGGACCTGATAAACCTGCAGGCGCTCGACGAAGGCGTCGATGACGCGCTCTTCCGGCGGGCTGGCGAGCGGGCTCTTCTTCAAATGCAGCGCGATCAGAATGTCGCCGAGCGCGGAGCTGTTGGCGGCTGCGTCGAACTCCGGAAGATCATAGAGCTTCTGGCTGCTGATGACCTGCTTGATCAGATCGGCGGACTGCAGGAGCTGCACCTGGCTGGAAATATTCAATTCGTCGAGGAGCTGAGTTGCGTTCGCATCCGTTGCCTGCGCGGTGGCAAAGGCCGGGGCGCGTGGCTCGATCAGGATGCGGGTCTCGCTGCGATACTTCGGCGAGATCATCTTGGCGCCGGCAAAAGCCACCCCTGCCCCGAGCAAGGTGATCGCCACGACCTTGAGCCGACGGGCCCAGACGCCGCGAACCAGCTGGGCAAGATCGATATCGACATCCTGATTACCCGTCACGCCGGACATGCTCGCACTCCAAGAACAAAGGTGCCGCGAGGGTAAATGACTATAGTAACTCAAGGGTTAATGCTTGCGGGCGCAGGGCTGACAGCCTTCGCAGTTCAAGAAAGAGCGAATTTGACTGCAGTCTTTACCGGTCATTAACCCTAACGGATCGATAACGGGGCAAGAGTTTCGTTTCCTGTGAGAAGCAGATGCCCGTCGCACAGCCCAAGTTTCTGATGGCTTTGAGCCTCGCCGCCATGACAGCAGTCTTGGGCGGCTGCAACAGCTATCAGCCCGCGCCGCGCGCATTCAACCAGGCAACGATCCAGCCCTATTCGCTGGATAGCGGCGACAGGCTCCGCATTACCGTGTTCGACCAGCCGAGCATGACCAATACCTACACGATCGATCAGGCCGGCTACATCGCCTTCCCGCTTGTCGGCCAGGTACCGGCGCGCGGCCGCACGCTGCAGCAGCTCTCTGGTCAGATCGCGCAGAAGCTCAAGCAGGGCTATCTTCGCGATCCCGACGTCACCATCGATGTCGACCGCTATCGCTCCATCTTCATCATGGGTGAAGTCGGCCAGCCCGGCCAGTACGCCTATGTTCCGGGCATGACCGCGCAGAACGCGATCGCCGTTGCCGGCGGCTTCACGCCGCGCGCCAACCAGAGCGCCGTCGATGTGACCAGAAAGATCAATGGCCAGGTGATGACCGGACGCGTCAACATCTCGTCCGCCATCATCGCCGGCGATACGCTCTATGTCCGCGAACGGTTGTTCTGATCATAGATGAGCGAACAGCGGCCCCTTCGCATCATTCACTGCTTCAGGTCCCCGGTCGGCGGCATCTTCCGCCACGTGCGCGATCTGGTGATCGAGCACAGCAAGGCCGGCCATGAAGTGGGCATTCTTTGCGACAGCTCGACCGGTGGGGAGCACGAGGACGCGCTGTTCGACGACATCAGGCCCTATCTGGCACTGGGGCTGACGCGCGTGCCGATCCGGCGCTCGATCAGCCCTTCGGATATCGGCGTGCTTTGGGACGCCTACAAGAAGATCAAAAGTTTGCGGCCGGATGTGCTGCACGGACACGGCGCCAAAGGCGGCGTGCTCGCGCGACTAGCCGGCTCAGCCCTGCGGGTGAACAGGTATTGCGTAGCCCGCCTCTACACTGCCCATGGCGGAAGCCTGCATTATTCCCGCTCGTCGCTTCTGGGGCAATTCGTGCTCCGCATGGAGCGACTGCAGGAATATCTCACGGACGCCCTGGTGTTCATCTGCGAGTATGAGCGCGACACCTACACCAAGCGGGTCGGCCGCCCGCGGACGCAGACGCGGCTGATCTATAACGGCATCAGCGAGCGAGACTTCGAGCTCGTCCCGACCCGGTCCGATGCCGTCCACTTCATCTATGTTGGCATGCTGCGGGACCTTAAGGGTCCCGACCTCTTTGTGGACGCGTTTGCAAAGACGGAGCGCCTGATCGGCCGGCCGCTGTCGGCTCTTATGATCGGCGACGGGCCAGATCGAGATCGCTACCGCGAGATGATGGTCGAGCGCGGTCTCGGCAAGCGTATCGGCATGCTGCCTGCGATGCGCGTGCAGCAGGCATTCGCGATGTCGCAGAACCTCGTCGTCCCCTCGCGCGCGGAAGCCATGCCCTATATCGTGCTCGAAGGACTCGGCGCCGGCAAGACAATCATCGCGACACGTGTCGGCGGCATTCCGGAAGCGCTCGGCAAGGACAGCGAGGCGCTGGTCGCCCCTGACAATGCCGACGATCTCGCACGGGTGATGGCCAATGCCATCCGCGTTCCCGAATGGCACGACAAGACAATGCCTCCGATCGACCAGGTGCGGTCGGTCTTTTCCGCCACGGTCATGGCCAAGGATGTGTTGAAACTCTATCGCGAACTGCTTGAGCGCCGGGGCGCAAAGACAAGTAAAGCCACTTCGTAAAACGTTTCTTAGGGGCTTTCTGCTATTGCCGAATGGTGAAACAGCGGCGGTAGCCTCATGAACAAGGCAGAGAACAACGATCAATTTGATCTGGAAACCCTGCGCAAGCAAGTTTCCGACGTCAATCGACGCAGCGGCGGCACTGAGAAAACCACCTCGGAGCCGCTCAACGACTACGCGCGTCAGATCGCCGAGCAGTTCAGCGATGGCACACGCACGCCAGCGATCATGATCGGCCAGTTCAGACTAATCGAATTCCTGTCGCAGTTCGGCATCGGCCTCCTCTCCTTCCTGCTGTGGATGGATACGGAGGAAACGTTCTCCATGCGCGCGGTCGCATCCATATGCGTCGGCGCCGCGCTGGTGCTCGCCCTGCAGACGGCCGATTGCTACACGATCCCGGCGCTGCGCGCCCGCACGCGCCCGCTGCCGAAGGTGCTTCTGGCGTGGACGCTCGTCTTTGGCGCCATGGTCGCCATTGTCGCGATCGTCAGTCCTGTCGATGCGGCGCAGCTGCGGTCCTATCTCTCGTGGTTCATCCTTGGCGGCGTCTTCCTGATCGCATCGCGCTTCCTGCTTGCCTACGGCATCCGCAACTGGGCGCGAAACGGCATCATGGAGCGCCGCGCGGTTCTCGTCGGCGGCGGCCAGCCGGCCAAGGACTTCATCCGCCTGCTCGAACAGCAGCCCGACAACGACATCCGCATCTGCGGCATCTTCGATGACCGCGGCGACAAGCGCTCACCGGCGATGGTCGCGGGCTATCCAAAGCTCGGGACGATCGGCGAACTCGTCGAGTTCGCGCGCCTGACACGCATCGACATGCTGATCATCGCGCTGCCGCTCAGCGCCGAAGCACGTATCCTGCAACTGTTGAAGAAGCTGTGGGTGCTGCCTGTCGATATCCGTCTCGCCGCGCACTCCAACCGCCTGCGCTTCCGTCCGCGCGCCTATTCGCATGTCGGCTCGGTGCCGATGCTCGATATCTTCAACAAGCCCATTCGCGACTGGGATTCGGTGGCCAAGCGCTGCTTCGACATCTTCTTCGCCGTGCTTGCGCTTCTCGTGCTCTGGCCGATCATGCTGGGAACGGCCATAGCCATCAAGGCGACATCGCAGGGACCGGTCTTCTTCATGCAGAAGCGGCATGGCTTCAACAACGAGGTCATCAACGTCTTCAAGTTCCGCTCGATGTATACCAACATGAGCGACCCGACCGGAAAGGCGGCGGTGACCAAGGGCGACCCGCGCGTCACCCCCGTCGGCCGCTTCATCCGCAAGACCTCGATCGACGAACTGCCGCAGCTGTTCAACGTGCTTCTCGGCAATCTGTCGCTCGTCGGCCCCCGCCCGCATGCCGTGCTTGCCCAAGCCCGCGACCGCGCATTCGGCGATGTCGTCGAGGGCTATTTCGCGCGCCACCGCGTCAAGCCCGGCGTCACCGGCTGGGCACAGATCAATGGCTGGCGCGGTGAAGTCGACAATGACGACAAGATCAAGTTCCGCACGGCCTATGATCTCTATTACATCGAGAACTGGTCGCTCTGGTTCGACCTGAAGATCCTGTTCCTCACGCCATTTCGCCTGTTCAACACGGAAAACGCCTATTGAGCGCGATCGAGGCGACATATCCACGCGTCGCCCATCCACAACGGGCAACGCTGCGGCTGATCGGCTCCGCGGCCGTGACCGTCGGCGTGTTCCTGTCGGGTTTCGTCATCAGCGAGCCCGCCCCGTATGAACTCTGGATGGCCTGTTTGGTCGGGCTGTGGTTCATCCTCGGCCTCAGGATTTCGCGCTATACCGTTCCGCTTCTGGCCCTGCTGATCACATTCAACGTCGGCGGCATGCTGTCGCTGACGCAGATGAAGGACCTTGCCGATGGTCCGATGTATGTGGCGGTCTCGACCTTCCTCGCACTGACGGCCGTCTTCTACGCCGCGATCATCGAGGACAGCCATCGGCGGCTGCCGCTCATCTTCAATGCCTGGACGTTTGCGGCCGTCATCACCTCGATGCTCGGCATTCTCGGCTACTTCCACGCCTTTCCGGGCTCCGAGGTCTTCACGCTCTACGACCGCGCCAAGGGCGCCTTTCAGGACCCGAACGTGTTCGGCCCCTTCCTCGTGCCCCCTTCCCTCTATCTCGTGCATGGCATCCTGACGGGAAACCTGCGCGCGGCACCGATAAAGGCGGCAGCACTCCTGATCCTCGCGCTCGGCGTCTTCCTGTCGTTCTCACGCGCGGCGTGGG
This sequence comes from Rhizobium sp. UBA1881, assembly GCF_002338015.1. Taxonomy (NCBI): domain Bacteria; kingdom Pseudomonadati; phylum Pseudomonadota; class Alphaproteobacteria; order Hyphomicrobiales; family Rhizobiaceae; genus Rhizobium; species Rhizobium sp. UBA1881. Next base: position 13,748 of record NZ_DDHH01000006.1, on the reverse strand, counting down.
GCTTGTTTCTGCTCACCATCATCCTGCTGATCTTCGTGATGCTGCTCAAGGAACGCAGCGGCGCCTTCCGCCTGCGCATTCTCGTTCTGTCGCTGGCCGCGATCCTGATGATGGTGGCGTCGCTTGTCATCGCCTTGCAGTTCCCGAAGGTCAGCGACCTGTTCTCAACGCGTGCGCAGCTGGTGCAGCAATATGACGGCGAGCACCTCGGGCGCTTCGATCGCCACCGGATCGGCTTCACGATGATGATGGAGCGACCGCTCGGGATCGGGCCGATGGTGTTCGGCACCATCTTCCCCGAAGACGAGCACAACATCTGGCTGAAATCGCTGACGACCTACGGCTGGCTTGGCTTCGTCAGCTATGTCGGCATGCTCTTCTGGACCTTCTACCTCGGCTTCAAGAACCTGCTGAAGAACCGCCCCTGGCAGCCTTATCTGATGATCGCCTGGATCGGCGTTCTCGGCCATGCCGCGATCGGCAACGTCATCGACATCGATCACTGGCGCCATGTCTACCTGCTATTCGGCGTCGTCTGGGGCTGCGCCGCGCTCGAGGCCCGGCATATGCGCGATCCGAACGCTCGCGACCGCTACTGAGCCCTTGCGAACCGCCTCCGGCGCGCTAATCTTTCCTTATGATCACAGCCATGCAGATACGCGCCGCCCGCGCCATGATGGGCATCTCCATAGAGCAACTGGCAACCGCATCCGGCCTGCCCGTCGCAACCCTCGAAACTCTTGAGCGCGACGAGACGCAAGGCGAGCCGCAGGCGCTGCTGGCGGTCAAGCAGGCGCTCGAAACGGGTGGGGTCTTGTTTATCGCCAGCGGCAATCATGACGAGGGTGGCCCGGGCGTCCGGCTGAAAGCACGCAGCGGCAGCGACGAAGGTATCCGTCCGGAAAACCTGAACTCGGCAAACGACGACTGAACGCTGGAACCAAAATCGAGGTTTCGCGTTATTCCCGCGCATTATCAAAATGTTGGGGGATGTTTCTTGAGAAACTCGAACGGTCTTTATGTTGTTATCGGCGCTCTGATTGTCGTCGTCGCCGGGCTTGGCGCCTATATCTATCACGAACAGACGAAGCCCAAGGGCGTCGAGATGAGCATCGGCCAGAACGGCGTGTCCATCGAGCAGAAATGACACTCGCAAGCGACTGGCGCGACGCGATCGCGCTCAGTTCTTGATATTGACGGCGCGCTGGGAATACAGCGCGTCCTCAATGATGACGCCGGCCGCAACCCGCATGAAATGATCCTCTGCAAGCTCCATCAGCAACAGCGCGACATCATGCTCCGGCCAACCGGCCTGGATAGCATTATCGATCAATTTCGAAATTGCCTCTGACATCCACTCACGAATAGATTGACTTCCAGCGATATCAATCATGAACAACCTCATGCATCTCCTGTATATCCATGCCACAAATCGGCGCGATATTCGAGACGACCATAGGTTTACCAGCTGATTTATTCTCGCGTCGGCTTAATCCAATTTAATACTGGATATCCACGTCAAATGTTGTTGACAGATATCGAATCAACAATTCGCGTTGCGCCGCGACGCGGCTGCCAAATCCAGTTATTCATCAGAGTTTTGATTGTGATCTCGGCTCCTGGGGGCTGCCGAAAATCTGATTAAATGGTCGGGGCGACAGGACTTGAACCTGCGACCCCTTGACCCCCAGTCAAGTGCGCTACCGGGCTGCGCTACGCCCCGACCTGCCTTTACGGCCTGATCCTGTTAGTCTTTTGGGATTTTCGGCGCAAGCGAAAAATCGACATCACTCAGAAATTCACCAGTTCTTTTCGGCAGACCGCGTGCGACGAAGCTCTCCGCCGCCGTAAAGAGCTTGCCCTGCCGCGATCATCTGACTATTGGGACGTCAGATTGCTCAGGGAGACATAGCATGGAAATCGAGATCCCCTGCCCGAAGTGCAGGAACACCAGAATGAAGTTCGAACGCCCGCAGCCGCTGGATAGCGACATGCTGACGTGCTTCACCTGCGGCCACGAGCTCGGAACGCTCGGTTCCGTCAAGGCGAAGATGATGGCTGCGTTTGAGCGGATGCAGAAGCAAGGCCTGCCGCGCAAGCAGTGAGCGCTAGCCGCGCGTAAAGCCGATACGCCCGTCTTCGGCGGTCGTGACGCTGCTGCCGAGATAATCGGCGATCGACATGTGCGGGGTCTCAAAGGGCGTGGCGTGGGTCTGGGTCACAACGACCACATCCGCGCCCGCCGCCTCACCTGCGAGAATGCCGGCGACTGCGTCCTCGAACACGAGGCACTTGTTCGGATCGACGCCGAGACGCTCGGCGCCAAGGCGATAGCCTTCGGGACTTGGCTTTCCGGATGAAACCTCCTCCCCCGTCACGATCACTTTCGGCATCGGGATGCCGGCTGCCGCCATTCGGAGCTTGAAAAGCTCTGTCGGCGCCGAGGTGACGATGGCCCAGCGCTCGGGTGGCAGGCTGTTCAGGAATTTCACCGCGCCCGGGATCTCGATGATCCCGTTCACATCTTCCAACTCTTCCTGCAGCAGCAGCCTCGCTTCGTGCTCGGGATCGACACCCGGCAGCGCCAGATTGCGGATCACGTCGCTGGCACGAACGCCGTGGATCGTCTTCAGGAAAACCTCGGGCTCAAATCCATGGCGCACCGCCCAGCCGGTCCAGACGCGCTCGACCACGGCGATGGAGTTGAGCAGCGTTCCGTCCATGTCGAAGAGGAAGGCGTCATACATTTTTGTGGGAACCGGCACGCTAAGCTCCTGGCTGGCAATATGAGATGATCCCGGGCGGCTCGACGCCACCAGGCTTAGCGGACCTGGTCGAGAAGGCGCTTGCATTCCAGGAGATCATAGAGCGCCTCCTGCAACAGCGCCCGATCTTCCTTGCCGACGCTCGATTTGCCGAGCGACACTTCGGCCGCCTCGTCGTCACCACCGCCGAAATTGAAGAAACGGCGGGACGCCGGCGCCTTGGCGCGTCCGACCAGCTGATCTTCCTCGGACATGCCGACCCTGGGCTCGCCGGCTTCGCTTTCGCTTTGGCCTGTCAGCGCCTGGACGCTCGCGAGGTCGCCATGGCCGATGGCGATGACGAACTTGTTGCCGTTGGTCTTCAGGAGCTTCTGTACACCCTTGATGGTGTAGCCGTGATCATAGAGCAGGTGCCGGATGCCCTTGAGCAGGTCCACATCTTCCGGCCGGTAGTAGCGTCTGCCGCCGCCGCGCTTCATCGGCTTGATCTGCGGGAAGCGGGTCTCCCAGAAGCGCAGCACGTGCTGCGGAAGATCGAGGTCATCCGCTACTTCGCTGATGGTGCGAAAAGCATCCGGGCTCTTATCCAAGGTTCTCACTCCCTACGCGATTTTCAGCACGCGATCTTCGGCGCGTCGCGCTTACCGTTTATCGGCAAGGCGAAGGGGCTCGCACCTGATATGTCCGAGCCGCGACTCATCATATTTCAACGGTTTGCTTGCGTTAATTCAAGTCACGTCTCGAATTCGCACAGAAAACGTTGCGGAAAATTCACGGGAAGCGTCGATTAGCCTCGTCGGGCGACGAGATCGGAAAGCGATCAGGCGGCCGGATTGGCCGGCTTGGTCTTGACCTTGCGCAGTGTGTGCGCCTTCAGGATGCGGGTCTTCAAGACGTTCGATGCCTTGAAGGTCATCACGCGGCGCGGAGAGATCGGCACTTCTTCGCCGGTCTTCGGATTGCGGCCGATGCGCTCGTTCTTGTCGCGGACCTGGAAGGTCGCGAAGGAGGAAAGCTTGACCGTCTCACCGCGAACGATGGCGTTGCAGATCTCGTCGATCACAGTCTCCACGAGTTCCGCCGATTCCGTGCGGGACAGACCGACTTTGCGAAAAACGGATTCCGCCAAGTCTGCGCGCGTGACTGTTTTGCCGGTCATCTTTTTCCCTGCCCATCGGTTTTGTTTTGTGAGGACGAGCAAAGAGTATTTGTCTTGCGCCTTACGGTCAAGCCCTTGTTCGTTGTCAGCTTTTTGGGTTTTTGGGCTGTTACCAGCGCAGCAGGACTGCACCCCAGGTGAAGCCGCCGCCCATCGCCTCGAGCATGACGAGATCGCCCTTCTTGATACGTCCGTCGCCGGCTGCAACCGCTAGCGCGAGCGGGATTGAAGCCGCCGACGTGTTGCCGTGCAAGTCCACCGTGACGACGACCTTTTCAGGCGCGATGTTAAGCTTCTTGGCCGAACCATCGATGATGCGACGATTTGCCTGATGCGGCACCAGCCAGTCGAGATCGTCCGACGTGGTGCCGGTGCTGTCGAAGGCTGCCTGGATGACGTCGGTGATCATGCCAACGGCATATTTGAAGACCTCGCGGCCTTCCATGCGCAGCTTGCCGACGGTGCCCGTGGTCGACGGTCCACCATCGACGAAGAGCTTTTCCTTGTGCGAGCCGTCGGAACGCAGATGCGCGGTCAAGACGCCACGGTCATCTGTGGTCCCCTCGCCTTCGGCCGCTTCCAGCACGATCGCGCCGGCGCCATCGCCGAAGAGCACGCAGGTCGTGCGATCATTCCAGTCGAGGATGCGCGAGAAGGTTTCGGCGCCGATGACGAGCACGCGCTTGGCAAGGCCGCCACGAATATAGGCGTCGGCGGTGGTGACCGCGTAGACGAAACCGGTACAGACCGCCTGCACGTCGAAGGCAAAGCCGTGGCTCATGCCGAGACGGTTCTGGATGCTGACGGCGGTTGCCGGGAAGGTGTTGTCCGGCGTCGATGTCGCACAGATGATCATGTCGATGTCATCGGGCGTCATGCCGGCCTTTTCGAGCGCGGCCAGAGCCGCCGCCGCGCCAAGCGAGGACGTCGTCTCATCTTCTCCGGCGAGATAACGCTGGCGAATGCCCGTGCGCTGGACAATCCATTCGTCGGAGGTGTCCACGACATCTTCCATGTCGCGATTGGTCATAACGCGTTTCGGAAGCGCGGATCCGAAACCGCGAACCACTGAACGGATCATATTCTTCAAATCCCGTCGCTCATGCCGCTTCCGGCCCGATAGGGGGCAGCCGCTTGGCATGATACTTTTGCAAATCGTTTTCTATTTTCTGATTGAGGCCATTCTTGGCCATGTCGTAGCCGACCTCGATCGCCGACGCGATCCCTTCGGCATTGGCGCCGCCGTGGCTCTTGATGACCACGCCATTCAAGCCCAGAAACACGCCGCCATTGACCTTGCTCGGGTCCATCTTCTCGCGCAGCATGTCGAAAGCGCTCTTGGCGAAGATATAGCCGATCTTGGCAAGCAGGGTGCGCGACATCGCGGCTTTCAGATATTCGCCGATCTGGCGCGCCGTGCCTTCTGCGGCCTTCAGCGCAATGTTGCCGGCAAAGCCTTCGGTGACCACGACATCGACGGTTCCCTTGCCGATGTCATTGCCCTCGACGAAACCGAAATATTCGAGCGAGTCGATATTGGCCTCGCGCAGCAGGCGTCCGGCTTCCTTGACCTCTTCCTGACCCTTGATCTCCTCGACGCCCACATTGAGCAGGCCGATCGTCGGACGATCGATCTCGAACAGCGCGCGCGCCATGGCGCCGCCCATCAGCGCGAAATCCATCAGCTGCTGGCTATCGGCGCCGATCGTCGCGCCGACATCGAGCACGATGCTTTCGCCGCGCATGGTCGGCCAGATCGCCGCGATCGCCGGGCGCTCGATATTGGCCATCGTGCGCAGACAGAACTTGGCCATCGCCATCAGCGCGCCGGTATTGCCGGCAGAAACCGCGACGTCGGCGTCCTTGGTCTTCACGGCCTCGAGCGAACGCCACATGGAAGAGACATAGCGGCCGCGGCGCAATGCCTGGCTCGGCTTCTCGTCCATGCGCACGGCAAGTTCGCAATCGTGGAGAACGGATTTCTCCTTCAGCTTCGGAAACTGGTCGAGAATAGGCTCGCACTGTTCCTTCAAGCCATACATCACGAACGAAATGTCCGGATGCCGTTCCAGCGCCTTTGCGGCACCGGGGATGACTACCTGGGGACCAAAGTCGCCACCCATGAGGTCGAGAGAAATTCTGATCACGCGTCCCTGATCCTTTTTTTTCGTCCCAGGAGGGCGAAATTTTGGCCAAAATACCGGTTTTACCGTCGCTGACAACTGAATTATGTCAAACCGCGAGCGGCTTTCAGTCCTTTTTCCAGTCTTTCAGAACAGCAAAGGCGGAAGGCTTCTTATCGTTCTCTCCGGTGTCTTCTATGTGACCATCGAAGGCAACGCCCTCTTTGCGGGGGTACGGATCAATCGCCATGGCGGCGAATTCGGTTGCCACTTCGCCGGCGTCGATCGTATCGCCGACAAAGCTTTCCGGCAGGTCAGGACCATCGGGGTCCAGCATCATTTCGCCGGTATCGTTAGCCGGGCGGCGCGCAAGCTTGGAGTTCTCGGGCACGAAGATCTGCTCGAAGGGCTCATCGATTTTCGACGGCACCGGCTCCAGCGTGACGACGCAGCTCTGCACGATGCTCGCCCGCACCCTGCCCTTCACGCGAATGCCATCCTTTTTCCATCGCGCGATCTGCAGATCGGCGCGGAAATCGTCGACGGAGATCACGTCCCAGGTTTCGGCGAGCGCCCGCAACTCGTCCTTGTCGGCTTCGAGATGGACGTCGACCGGGTTGGCCGAGACGTTACCGACCTTGACCAAATAGGAGAAAGGCGTGTCTTCGTTTGAATTCTTCATCATTGTCTCCTCACGCGACGGCGGGCAGCGTTGCCGAGCCGGTCGCGATCGTATCTTCGGACTGTGCCGACAGGTGTCTTTCAGCGGAAAACATCCAATCGGCAAGCGCGCGCATATCGACCGGGTCTGTTTCCTTCGGATGAATGTTGCGGCCAAGCGCCACGGCGAGAGCCTCGGCATCGCCAGCGTCCATCGCCTTGGAATAGGCTTCGAGCCGGCCGTAGAACATGCCGGCGAGTTTCTTCATGCGCTTGGGAACCGTATTGTCGCCAATCCCGAGTTCGCGGATCGAATAATCGATATCCTGGAAGAATGCATCCACGATTTCCTGCGCGATTTCCTGGCCGCTGGTCGCGGATGCACGCGTGCGACGAAAAAACAGGATCATGACAGCCGACAGCATTTCGAAGCGACCCATGACCGTATCCGGCACGCCGAGTCTCTCGTAAAGCGCTGGCATGCGGGCGGCCGATGTCAGCGCCTCATATTGCCGGTCGACGATCGCCTGGTTGTTGTTTTTCTTGCCGAAGAGCCCGAATATCATTGTTTTTTCCGGAAAGGCCTCGTTCTTGGCGCCAACCTGCGTCCGGCCTTGTTGCATGATTTCGAAAGCTGGTTTACCGAAGCATGCGCGAATTGCAATGGCGAAGGTGGCCACTTTCGGGACAGCGCTTCGACGATGGCCACTCGGCAGATGGCTCACGTCCGACCCCGGAAAGGCCACAATGGTTTTGCATCAGCGTAACATTGCATGGCCGATGGCTGGTATCGATACGTTAAGGGAGTAGATGTCGTTGAAGAAACGGTATTTCAAGTCTGACAAGAAATTCCTCAGCAATGCCGCCATTGCCATCATGATCGCCTCCGCCGGATTGACCGGCTGCCAAACGGGTACGGTTCTCAACGGCGGTTACGTCGCCGACGAGCAGTCGCTCAACCTGGTTCCCGAGGGTTCGAGCCGCGAGCAGGTTCTGCTGTCGCTGGGCACGCCTTCGACGACCGCCACCTTCGATGGCGAAGTCTTCTATTACATCTCGCAGCGTCGCGAGCGCTCCATGGCGTTCCAGAAGCTGAAGGTCGTGGACCAGAGCGTTCTCGCCATCTACTTCGACAAGGACGGCGTCGTGACCCGCCGCGCCAACTACACGCTCAAGGACGGCAAGCCGTTCGACACCATCACGCGCGTTACGCCGACCGGTGGTAAGGATCTCACCTTCCTGCAGCAGCTGCTTTCCGGCGGCAGCGCCGCAAACATGGCCAAGGGCCTGTTCGGCGCCGGCGATCGTCCTTCGCCGCAGAACCCGGCCAGCTTGCGCTAAGCGTCAAGTCATTCGCCCACACAAAACCCGCCGGATCGCTCCGGCGGGTTTTTCATTGGTTCTAGATCGAAGGCCGGTCAGCCCGCCAGGATGGCAAGCAGCAGGAGCGCCACGATATTGGTGATCTTGATCGCCGGATTGACGGCTGGACCCGCGGTGTCCTTATAAGGGTCGCCGACTGTGTCGCCGGTTACGGATGCCTTGTGGGCTTCCGAACCCTTCATATGGCGCGTGCCGTCCTTGTCGACGAAGCCGTCTTCGAAGGACTTCTTGGCGTTGTCCCATGCGCCACCGCCCGAGGTCATCGAGATCGCCACGAACAGGCCGTTGATGATGACGCCCAGCAGCGATGCGCCAAGGGCCGCGAAAGCCGATGCCTTGGAGCCCGAGATCAACAGCACGCCGAAATAGACGACGACGGGCGCCAAAACGGGCAGAAGCGACGGAATGATCATTTCGCGAATGGCGGCCTTGGTCAGAAGATCGACCGCCTTGCCGTAATCCGGCTTTTCGGTGCCCTGCATGATGCCGGGCTTTTCGCGGAACTGCTTGCGCACTTCCTCGACGATCGATCCGGCCGCACGTCCCACCGCCGTCATGGCGATGCCGCCGAAGAGATAAGGGATGAGGCCGCCGAAGAGCAGTCCGGCGACGACATAGGGATTGGAGAGATCAAAGGAGATCGCGCCGATATTGGCGAAGTACGGGTACTGATCACCATGCGCGGCGAAATATTGCAGGTCGTTCGAATAGGCCGCGAAGAGCACGAGGGCGCCGAGACCGGCTGAGCCGATCGCATAGCCCTTGGTGACGGCCTTGGTTGTATTGCCCACCGCATCGAGCGCATCCGTGGACTTGCGCACTTCTGGCGGCAGATGCGCCATTTCGGCGATGCCACCGGCGTTGTCGGTGACAGGACCGAAGGCGTCGAGCGCCACGATCATGCCGGCAAGGCCGAGCATAGCGGTGACGGCGATGCCGGTGCCGAACAGACCGCCCAGCTGGAAGGTCGCCAGGATACCGCCGACGATGACGATCGCCGGAAGTGCAGTCGATTCCAGTGATACGGCGAGCCCCTGGATGACGTTGGTGCCGTGGCCGGTGACCGATGCCTGGGCGATCGAATTGACCGGGCGCTTGTTGGTGCCGGTGTAGTATTCGGTGATGACAACGATCAGCGCGGTGACGATGAGGCCGACGATACCGCAGATGAAGAGGTTCATGCCGGTGATGTCATGACCGGCGACCGTGCCGATCGGACCCCAGCCGACGGTAAGCGACGTTGCAGCACCAAGACCCAGGATCGACAGCAGGCCGGTGACGATGAGCCCCTTGTAGAGGGCGCCCATGATCGAGCCGTTGCTGCCGAGCTTCACGAAGAAGGTGCCGATGATCGAGGTGATGATGCAGGCGCCGCAAATCGCCAGCGGATAGATCATCGCCGACGCAAGAATAGGCGTTCCGCCGAAGAAGATGGCGGCCAGAACCATCGTCGCGACGACGGACACGGCATAGGTTTCGAAAAGGTCGGCCGCCATGCCAGCGCAATCGCCGACGTTGTCGCCAACGTTATCGGCGATGGTCGCGGGGTTGCGTGGGTCATCTTCCGGGATACCGGCCTCGACCTTGCCGACGAGATCACCGCCGACGTCGGCGCCCTTGGTGAAGATACCGCCGCCGAGACGGGCGAAGATCGAAATCAGCGATGCGCCGAAGCCGAGGGCTACCAGGGAATCGATGACTTCACGCGAGGCAGGATCATGGCCGAGCACGCCGGTGAGGATCAGATAGTAGATGGAGACGCCAAGCAGCGCCAGGCCCGCAACCAGCATGCCAGTGATGGCGCCCGACTTGAAGGCGATGCCTAGACCGGCGGCAAGGCTATGCGAGGCGGCCTGCGCGGTGCGCACATTGGCGCGAACCGAAACGTGCATGCCGATGAAGCCCGCGGCGCCCGAAAGCACGGCACCAACCAGAAAGCCGATCGCGGCCGTGGCGGAGAGCAGCAGCCAGGCGGCGATGAAGACGACGACGCCGACAATGGCGATTGCCGTATACTGGCGCGTCAGATAGGCCTGCGCGCCTTCGCGAATATATCCTGCAATTTCCTGCATGCGGGCGTTTCCCTGATCGGCTGATAGCACCGACCGGATTGCCCAGATGGCATAGACCACCGAAAGCAAGCCGCACGCTATTACGCATAAAAGAATCGTCATTTCGCTCTTTCCTCCAAAAGAGCCGGAGCTCACTCCCTCTCCGGCTGCGAACACGCCGTCCTCATTTCCTCCCACAGAAATGCTGCAACGCCGAGTGGAGATTGCGGGGAGGAAAACAGGACGTCAAGCCCGCAAGGGCTGAAAACCCTTACGGAGCAATGGGAAAGAGGAGATTAGCCGAACGGAGGAAGGGGCTGTTTCTTGCGCGCGAAACGCTACTTTTTCTGATCGCCGCGAACCTGCTTGGCGATGCGGTCGAGAACGGCGTTGACGAGCTTGGGCTCATCATCGCTGAAGAACGCCTGAGCGATCTCGACATATTCGGTGACGATGACCGCGACCGGGACATCCTTGCGGTCGAGAAGCTCGAAAACGCCGGCACGAAGGATGGCTCGAACGGTGCTGTCGAGACGCGAAAGCGCCCAATCGTCCTGCAACGCCGAGGCAACCAGCGGATCGAGCCGCTTCTGCTCGCGCACGACGCCGGAGACGATCGAACGGAACCAGGACGGGTCAGCCTTCAGGTAGGTTTCGCCATCCAGTTCCTGGCCGAGACGATGGGCTTCGTATTCGGCGACGATTTCCAGAACGCCGGTGCCGCCGATATCCATCTGATAGAGCGCCTGAACGGCGGCGAGACGCGCGGCGCCACGCTGGTTCGCTGCCTTGACCGGACGCTCTACGTTTTCGTTGCTCATGCCTTATGCACCCAGCTTTTTCTTCAGCTCGATCATGGTGAGAGCTGCGCGAGCGGCAAAGCCACCCTTGTCCTTATCCGAACGGCGTACGCGCGACCAAGCCTGCTCGTCGTTTTCGACCGTCAGGATGCCATTGCCGATGGCAATGGATTCGCTGACGGACAGGTCCATCAGAGCGCGCGAGGATTCGTTCGATACGATATCGAAGTGGTAGGTCTCGCCGCGGATGACCATGCCGAGCGCGACGTAGCCGTCGTAGTTCGTGCCGTCATTATCCGCTCCATCGAGAGCCATTGCAATCGCAGCCGGAATTTCCAGCGCGCCGGGAACGGTGACCACGTCATAGGTCGCGCCAGCTTCGGTCAATGCGAAGGTTGCGCCTTCCAGGAGAGCATCAGCCATGTCGTCGTAGAAACGTGCTTCAACGATCAAGATATGAGGAGTGGTTTCTCGCGCCATGGGTCACCTTCATTTCCTAGAGGATTTGCCGTTCGACAGGCGGCGGTCAAAACACGCCTTTACCAGAATGGCAAGCAAATTCGGCTCATGGCTGCGGTGCAAAATCGCGAATCATCCAAGCGGATGTCGAAGCACTGGCGGGCCCCTGCCCTGAAAACGCCGAACCTTGATCGATAACGGGTTGATTTCCCGCACAAACTCATAATTCCTCGGGGCAAAGGGAGACGAGAATGAACGATCAACAAACACCCGTCGTCAACGTGAACGCACTCAGCCTCGATCGCTGGAAGCAGGGGGAGCTTTACGAGAGCGCCGACATTTCGTTCGGCGCGATGCTCGGGCTGAAAGGGCTCGGCGTCAGCTATAACGAGGTACCCGCAGGTAAATCAGGCTGTCCCTTCCACAGCCATCATGCAGAAGACGAGATGTTCTTCGTGATCGAGGGGACCGGTGAATATCGTTTTGGAACGGAACGCTATTCGATCCGCAAGGGCGACGTGCTCGGCGCGCCGGCGGGAGGGCCGGAGACGGCTCACCAGATCATCAACACGGGCCATACCCCGCTCATCTATCTCGGCATCTCGACGAATGCTGCGACCGATATCGTCGAATATCCGGACTCGGGCAAGTTTCTCGCCAAGACGCGCCGCGAGGGATCGCCCGATCGGTCGTTTCGCGTGATGGGCCGGGCCGGCGACGGTCTCGACTACTGGGATGGCGAGCCTGGGGCCTGACGAGGAAAGCGATCGCGATGACCGACATACCGACGATCGAGACCGAGCGGCTGATCCTGCGGCCGCACACAGTTGAGGATTTAGAGGCTTATCATGCGCTGTGGAGCAATGATGCGGTCGTGCGCTTCATCAGCGGGGTGGCGTCGACGCGGGAGCAGAGTTGGGGGCGCATGCTGCGCGTCGCCGGGATGTGGCATCATATGGGCTTCGGCTTCCTCGCCATCGAAGAAAAAGAGAGCGGGAGGTTCGTGGGCGAAGCGGGCTTTCTAGAGATGAAGCGGGACATGCAGCCCGTCAGCACCGAGGGGACGCTGGAAACGGGCTGGGCGTTGATGCCGGACGCTCAGGGAAAGGGCTACGCGGCGGAAGCGCTTAAGGCTTTGATCAGTTGGGCGGAACATCACTTTCCGGCACGGCAGATGAGCTGCATCATCGACCCCGAGAATGCCGCCTCGCTACGCCTCGCCGAAAAGCTCGGCTTTGGCGATGCGAGGCATACGCACTATAGTGGCGAGGTTATTCTGCTTTCGCGACCGGGAACTCGGCCAACCTAGCGGCATAACGGGCCATGGTGTCGACTTCGAAATTGACGAAGTCGCCAGCCTGGCGCTTGCCCCAGGTCGTGACCTCAAGCGTGTGGCGAATAAGGAGCACGTCGAAATCGGTGCCATCGACGGCGTTGACCGTCAGGGATGTGCCATCGAGCGCGATCGAGCCCTTCGGCGCGACGAACTTGGCCAGATGCTCAGGCGCGCGGATACGGAAACGGGTGGCATCGCCCTCTTCGGTCACGGAGAGGACCTCGGCCTTGCCGTCGACATGGCCGGAGACGATGTGGCCGCCCAGTTCGTCGCCGATCTTCAGCGAGCGCTCGAGATTGACGGGGCTGCCCTCTTTCCAGGTGCCGATGGTCGTCAGGCGCAGTGCTTCTTCCCAGGCTTCCACCTCGAACCAGCGGCCATTGCTGCCCTCTTCGGGCAGGCCGGTGACCGTCAGGCAGATGCCGGAATGCGAGATCGAGGCGCCCATGTCGATGGTCGCGGGATCATAGCTGGTCGCCACGCGAAGCTTGATGCCCTCCTTCAAGGGCGAAACGGATTCGATCGTGCCGACGTCGGTGACAATGCCTGTAAACATCAAACTTCTCTTTCGTATTCGTCCAGGCTGTCGTCGCCAACTCTGCGCGTGCCCACATGCTTGAAATCGGATGGAATATCGGTTTTGCGGATCGGCGTTTCAATACCGCCTTGCCCAATGGTGCCTGGGCCCTGGTAGAGCAGGATGCGATCGACATAGCCTGCCTCGAGGAAAAGCCGCGCCGTCTTGGCACCGCCTTCGACCAGCAGCGAGGAAATGCCGCGGGAAGCGAGTGCCGGGAGAAGCTGTTCCGGGTGGTAGGGGTGGCAGTAGACGACTTCGACGCCAGCGGATTCGAGGGCTTGGCGGCGGGATTCGAGTTGGGCGGTATGCTCGTCGGCGTTGGTGAGTGTATTACCCCCCTCTGCCCTGCCGGGCATCTCCCCCCCAAGGGGGGAGATCGACTCGTGGCGTGCTCCCCCTCCAAACAATGAGAGTGGAGCGAGCGGCCGCGCC
>NZ_DDHH01000181.1:3683-4132 GCF_002338015.1 Rhizobium sp. UBA1881 | reverse complement strand
AGCGCCGATGTGATGGCGCCGATGATGACCAGCGGGATGCCGTAATAATAGGGCTGGCGCTGCATCAGGCAGAGCTCGCAGGGAATATAGCCGCCGATATACTGGAAGCCGAGCGCGGAGCCGATGACCACGGCCATGCCGATCGCCAGCACGATGGAATAGATGAAGGTGGGACGGCGGACAGAGAAAGTCATGCGGGGGCTCCGGGCAAATGGCGCATGGGGACTATGGTGTTAGCGGATAATCAGTGGGCAAGCAGCTTGTAGCCGACACCTGCCACGATCAGCACGCCGGCAACGATCGCGGTGATCTGGCCGAGGCGCTTTTCGATGAAGTGGCGGATCGGTTCGCCATAGCGACGCAGCAGCCAGGCGAGAAACAGGAAGCGCGCGCCACGGGCGATGATGGCCGAGATGATGAAGAAGCCGAGGTTCATGTGAATGACGCCG
>NZ_DDHH01000181.1:3214-3449 GCF_002338015.1 Rhizobium sp. UBA1881 | reverse complement strand
AGGTTCATGTGAATGACGCCGGCGAGAATGGTGACGATCTTGATCGGTGGCAGATGCGCGAGACCAGACGTCACCAGCAACAGCAGCAGGATTTCCCATTCGTCGTGGATGTAGGTTCGCATTTGCTCGAAGGCATCGAGCTTGCCGTAGAATTCAAGGACAGGGCGGGCGATCGTGTCATAGGCGTAATAGCCAAGCGCCCAGCCGGCGATGCCGCCGAGCACGGAAGCGACGG
>NZ_DDHH01000181.1:2461-2990 GCF_002338015.1 Rhizobium sp. UBA1881 | reverse complement strand
AGCGCGTAGCGATAGGCGCGCTCGGGCTTGGCAAGCGCCATGGGCAGATAAAGGACATCGGCCGGAACGAGAAAGACCGAGCTTTCGACGAAGGCGATAACGGCAAGCCAGACTTCGGCCGATTTGCGGGATGCCAGCGACATGGTCCAGTCGTACAATCTGCGAAGCATTCCGGTCCTTTCAGGTTGCGTGCATGAGCTTTATGGGCCTGATATCGGCCTGTAAATGGCTGCTGTGTCAGTCATGCGGCAGTGCGGTAAAAAACTCTTCGTGATCGTGCGAGGGGATTATGTCGTGATCGCGCGGGATCAGGAGGCGACACCTGATGAAGGGACGCGCTTCTGGCGCATGACATTCATCTCGGTGCGCTCGCGCGCCATCTCGCTCACCATCTGGCGGAGCGCCGGATGCTTGGCCGTGAACATGTTGAAATCGCGTCGTTCCAGCACGAAGAAGTGGCAGAAATCGACGGCGACCACATCGGCGTTGCGGCGTCCGCCGCTCAAGAGCGCCATCTCGCCGAAGAAGG
>NZ_DDHH01000181.1:484-2233 GCF_002338015.1 Rhizobium sp. UBA1881 | reverse complement strand
GCAGGCGCCGGCGACCGCCGACAGGAAATACATGCCGCCGCCGCGATCGCCCTTGCGCATGACGCGCTCACCTGGGAGAGCCGATTTCGGGCGGAACAGCAGGAGCAGCTCTTCCTGCGAGTTTTCGTCGACATTGGCAAACAGCGGGAAGGTCTCGCTGAGCTCGCGCATTTCCAGCTGGTGCTGGTGCTCGCGCGCTTCGGTGATGGCGCGGATCTTGTCGAGCTCGTCGTTCAGCAGGTCGAAATTGGCGTGGCCGTGGCGGGCGCTTTGCGGCCAGCGGCGCTGGATATAGCCATGCAGCGCTTCGGCCCCGGCGCAGACGATGGGATTGAGCGTGATCGAGATGATGGCGCTGGCGAGAATGATGTCCTGCCCGTCGGTCGGCAGCAGGCCGAGCGTGACGCCGAGGCCGGCCAGGATGAACGAGAATTCGCCGATCTGCGCCAACCCGCCCGCCACCGTCAGGCCCATGCCGATGGGATAGCGCAAGAGCGTGACGACGACGAAGGAGATCACCCCCTTGCCGACGATGATCAAGAGCAAGGCGGAGAGAACGCCGAGCGGCTGGCGCAGGAGGATCGACGGATCGAACAGCATGCCAACGGACACGAAGAACAGCACCGAAAACGCGTTCTGCAACGGCAGGGAATCGGCGGCGGCGCGGTGGCTGAGGCTGGATTCGCTCATGACCACGCCAGCGAAGAAGGCGCCGAGCGCGAACGACACGCCGAAGATCTGCGCCGAGCCGAAGGCGATGCCGAGCGCCAGCGCGAGCACGGTCAGGGTGAAGAGCTCGCGCGAGCCGGTGCGGGCGACGCGGATCAGCAGCCACGGCACGACCTTGGGGCCGAGGAAGATCGCCATGGCGGCGAATGCGCCGACCTGCAGAAGCGTTAGCGCGATGGTCAGCGGCAGCGGCATGCCCGCTCCATGCGCGCCTGCTGGCGCATGGCCGCCGAGCAGTTCGGCCAAAGCAGGCAGCAGCACCAGCGCTAGCACCATGGCCAGATCCTCGACGATCAGCCAGCCGACGGCGACGCGGCCGCTCGCGGCATTGACCAGATTTCGCTCTTCCAGCGCCTTCAGGAGCACCACGGTGCTCGCGACCGACAGGCTGAGCCCGAAGACAATGCCGGCGCCGAGGCTCCAGCCCCACCACTCCGCCAGCCCGACGCCGAGCAGCGTCGCGACCAGGATCTGCACGATCGCGCCCGGAATGGCGACGCCGCGCACGGCAAGCAGGTCACGCGCCGAGAAATGCAGCCCGACGCCGAACATCAGCAAGATCACCCCGATCTCGGCCAGCTGGCTCGCAAGCCCGGTATCGGCCACAAAACCCGGCGTGATCGGCCCCATCAAAATCCCGGCCAGCAGATAGCCCACCAGCGGCGGCAGCTGCAGGCGATCGGCAAGATAGCCAAGGATCGCCGCGAACCCGAAACTGACGGCAATGGTGGCAATGAGGGGGACGTCGTGATGCACGCTTGTGTGTTCTCCTTTTGGGAGCCGGCACTTTGACCGATGTGCGGGGGAAATTAAACTGCTGATTTAAATCGGGCTATGTATGATCGGGCGGAAAGCTGGATAGAACCGTTTTTGCGCCTGCTTCTCTACAATCGAGCCGTAAGTCGGCGGCGTGGCTTTCGGGAGCGCCCGAATAACAGGGCGATGATCGTTCTCAACTTTAGATGATAGCGAAATGCAAAGGCCGGTCGGTAACGGGAAGTCCAGTGGTGCCCCATGCCG
>NZ_DDHH01000181.1:0-276 GCF_002338015.1 Rhizobium sp. UBA1881 | reverse complement strand
AGTGGTGCCCCATGCCGGAGTAATGTTATCTAATCAGCGTAACAGGTTAGCCGCCTGTTATGCATCGTTAGCTTTTTCAAGTAAGTTGCCTCACGCCTTGGGGACGACGAAGATTTCAGCGTTTCTCTGAAGCCATTTCTTCTTTCCACCGGTGAAGTTACCCCAAACCTCCCCGTGATGAGGATTTGTAGGAATAGGGTCGTACCCCACTTTGAATTCCTGGGAGCGCAACGCTCCCGCCGTAAACTTCACGGCTCCAAGGAAGGGCGGTGATAT
>NZ_DDHH01000134.1:31235-34240 GCF_002338015.1 Rhizobium sp. UBA1881 | reverse complement strand
ACATTCAGCGCCTGGACGAGCACGTCAACATGTCCGTTCGTGATCGGGTCGAAAGACCCCGGATAGAAAGCTGTCGTCATTGGCCCCGGCCATTTGTTTCGACGCCTTTTGTCACGGATAAGGCCTTGCCGCAAGTCATTTGCCCCAAGCTCCACCCACGTGCAACCGGTGCTCGCCCGACGACTGAATGCCGGATGAACGGCCCATTCAAGGCCGCTTCAGCCGCGATCTCTATAACAGGATGCATCAACGCCGCCGATGCCGACAGGGATCGGTTCACTCCTGGAAACCCACGATGCTCATCCTGCTTGTCATCACCTCCGTCGCCCTCTCCCTCGCCTTCGAATTTGTCTACGCCTACGTCCTGGAGATGCGTGACGCGGCATGGGTACGCAGCGACGTCAGGGAACATCACGAGATCATACGCGTTATGGGTCGCGTCTCCTTTAAACCGATTAGAGAAGACGCATAAACCGATTTAGGAAGATGAACGCCAGATGAACGAGGCATTCAAAGAGGCTTCAGATCGGCGTTGGTAAACGACTTGTCAATGTCCTGCGGAACCAATTCCAAACGGACGCGTTCTTTCAATCGAAGCGTTGCGCAAATAGGCGCTACAAGGAAGATGAATATGCCAAACAAGATTACCATGATTAACGCAGTATGGATGGTAATGATGACGGGTATGCTTGCAGCAACTGTTGCGCTTTATGATCAGAAGGTAGATGCGTCCAAAGTATACGGCCCTTATGCGTCGGCTCGTACGACCGTTGTGAGCCAATACTAAGGGACGTGAAAGCAAAATCCTGGAGGATTGCTTATGTTCACGATCTTGACTGTGCTTACTGCCCTTATCAGCATCATGTTTATCGTATCTGTGGCATCGACCGTGACCGCCCTGCGGCGCGAAACCGAGGAAGATAAGAGACTACATGGCAAGCATAGCGTCTTTTGATCGGCTCTGAGCAGCCCGACAGCTGAAATACGAAAAGGCCGAGCGGCTCCCAGCGCTCGGCCTTTTCGCGTATTGAGGAAGATGAACAAAACGTCAGTCGACGATCCGCCTGACCATGATGACGTCATCGACCTCGCGGTCGCCTTCCAGCACGCCACCCGGTATCAGCCCCGCCTGGGCAAACCCCGCATTCCGATAAAAGCTGATCGCCGCCGGGTTCTCGGCGCTGGCCGTCAGTTCGAGCTGACGAATGCCGTGTTGCCGGGCATAGTCCACGACATTATCGAGCAGGTCGCGCGCCAGCCCCGTTCCGCGCTTCTCCCGACACACATAGACCATGATGATCGTGGCGCGATGCGCCATCTTTCCGGCCCGCTGTCGCAGCAGCCCCATGATAGCCACGGGCTCGTTACCGTCGAAAGCAAGAAAGACGGGGTCGGCGAGCAATCGCCGCCGCCATTCATCGTCGGGAAGGTTTGCCCATTCGTCGAAGCTGCTGGCAAAGGCGGATGGCTCCAGGCGCAGCGCCTCGAGCCGGATGCGTTTGAACGCTTCCACATCGTCAGCGCCCAGAATCCTGATCATGCCGCTCTCCCAAACAGCTTCCGATCGATCAGATCGACTTCAGCGTCCAGTCGACGATCTCGCTGGTGACGCCGGCGAATGCGCGGTCGAGCGCCTTGACGAAAGCCTCGTTGGAGCCGCCACCTGTCGGTACCGTCTGCGAGAACACCTTCTGCGCCCGCACCGATCCGTTGCGATCGTTGAGGATCTTGGCCGAGATCTCGACCACGGCCTGGCTGCCACCACCGGTGCGGATCTCGAAGGCGCGAATGTCGGTGACGACCTGATAGTCGATCGCCAAACCCTGCCCGGGAACACCGACGCCGCCGAGCTTGCCGGAATTCTCATAGGCCTCGACGAGCTTGGCCTGAACCATGCGCGGAAGCTTGTCGCTCCACTGCGCCTTGGCGAGATACTGGATCTCGGAAGACGAGACCTTGATGACGATCTGCTCGCTGTTCAGCGCCTGCAGAGCCGTCGGCTGCTGCACCAGGATCTGACGTCCCTTCGCCGAAGGGCCGCTGCCGCTGACAGGCGCGGAGAGATCATAGGTATCGTTCTTGGCCGCCGTCCCGCATCCCGACAATGCCAGAGCAAGAAGCGGCAGAGCGAGCATAGTCTTCATAAGACGCGAACGACGCATATCCGACACAGCCATATGTTGACTTCCCCTGTTAACGCCTGGTCCGGCCATCATATTGTTTCACTGTGTCCCCGCCGAAGATCAGTCGCTGCGGGTCCTTGTCGAAATTGCTGATCGCATCGTTCAAATTCTGCACCGTCAGACGCGCATCGTTGATCAGCGCCTGAACGTTCTGCAGGCCGCCGCTCGAGAATTTCTGCAGATTGTCGGCGATCGGTCCAATGCGGCTGTTCAGATTGTCCGCGACCTTCTTGAACGAATCCAGCGTCTCGCGCGCCTGCGTGAACATCGACTGCGTACTGTCGTCTCCAAGCAGCGTATCGAGTTTCGCCAGGATGCCGTCGACGCGGGTCGAAGCGGCGTTCAGCTTGTTGGCCATCTGGGTGACGTTCTGGATCGTCGAATCGATGTCCTTCTGGTGCGAATTCACCGTGTTGGCGACATCCTTGATCGAGGCCACCGCCGCGCGCGCATCCTTGGTAGTCTGCGCGATGTCATCCACGGAACCCCTCACCTTCGCCGGGTCGATCTGCGCCACCAGCGTGTCGACCTTGTCGAGCGTCGCCTGCGCCTTCTTGCCGAAGTCGTTGTAGGTGGTGGCCGTCTCCTGGAACTTCTGGATGGCGTCCTTCAGGCCGCCCGAGGCATCGGCGACATTGCGGCTCACCGTCTCCGCGTTCGAGAGGATCGTATCGATCTTCTTGGCATCAACCGTCTTCACCAGCGATTCGATCGCAGCCAGCGTCGAGTCGACGCGGCCCGACACGTTGCGCACGGTGTCGGAAAGCTGGCCCACGCTCTGGAGGAAGCTGTCGATATTGCCGGAATTCTTGGCCAGCGCAT
>NZ_DDHH01000134.1:0-31178 GCF_002338015.1 Rhizobium sp. UBA1881 | reverse complement strand
GCATCCGAGAAGGTCTCGGCGTTCTGCAGCGTCTTCGTCAGCGGTCCACGGGCATCCTTGACGAAGCCTTGAACCTGGCCGACGGCGTCGTTGGCGCGGTCTAGGATCTTGTCGGCGGTGGCAAGCAGATTGGTAACGCTCGACTGGTCGGCGACGATCACCGCGCGCTTGCCCGTCTCCGCCGCTGTCTGCAGGATGTTCTTTTCCCCGACGCGGCCACCGGAAAGCTCGACATAGGCAGCGCCCGTCAGACCCTGGATCTCGAGGATCGCCTTGGTGGTCGGATAGATCGGCGCATCGACGCGTACTTCGGTGAAGGCCAGCGAGAACTGCGGATCATCGGCGTCGATCGACAGCGATTGTACCGAACCCACCTGAATACCGTTGAAACGCACCGGCGAGCCGACGCTCAATCCGTTCGCCGAGCCCGGAATGCGCACGATGAGTTCGGCCATCGGTCCGCCACGGCCATACTCGGCCATCCAGTAAACGAAGCCGAAGGCAGCCGCGATGACCAGAACCGTAAAGAAGCCGACGATTGTGTAGTTCGCTTTGGTTTCCATCTTATCCGCTCACTTCCCGCGGCTATCTTGCGCCAGCCTGATGTCGGCTGAAGCATGGCCATCCTGCGGCACGATCGAACGCGCGCGCTTGCCCTTGAAATAAGCCTGAACCCAGGGGTCGTCATAGGCCAGCATGTCTTCGATCGTCCCCTCGACCATCACCTTCTTCTTGCCCAGCACCGCGATGCGGTCGCAGACGGAAAACAGGCTGTCGAGGTCGTGGGTCACCATGTAGACGGTGAGACCGAGCGTATCGCGAAGCTTGGCGATCAGCTCGTCGAATTCCGCAGCCCCGATCGGATCGAGACCCGAGGTCGGCTCGTCGAGAAAAACCAGCTCCGGATCGAGCGCCAGCGCGCGCGCCAGTGCGGCACGCTTGATCATCCCGCCCGAGAGTTCCGAAGGATATTTGTCCGCCGCATCCGCCGCCAGCCCCACCAGCCGGATCTTCAAATGCGCCAGTTCGTCCATCAGCGCAGGCGGCAGGTCCAGATACTCGCGCATCGGAACCTGGATGTTCTCCTTCACCGTCAGCGAAGAGAACAGCGCGCCCTGCTGAAAGAGAACGCCAAGGCGCATGTCGAGCGCGTTGCGCTGCGGCTCGTTCAGTTCGTCGAAGTCCTGGCCGAGGATCTTGATCTGGCCGGAGCGGCGCGGCAGCAGGCGCAACACCGTGCGCATCAGCACCGACTTGCCGGTACCCGACGCGCCGACGAAGCCCAGGATCTCGCCCTTATAGATATTGAGGTTGAGATTATCGAGAACGATCTTCGACCCGAAGCCAACAGTGACGTCGCGCGCTGAAAGCACGATATCCCGCCCTGCCCCGTCCTTGGTCGTTGTCTGCTGCTCGTCCACGCAAAATCCCTAAAAATTAATAGCTGCATAGAACATGGCGAATAGCCCGTCCATGAGAATGACCACGAAGATCGCCTTCACCACCGACGAGGTCACGTGCTGGCCGAGCGATTCGGCACTACCACCTACCTTTAAGCCTTCGACGGCGGCGACGATACCGATAACCAGAGCCATGAACGGCGCCTTGATCATCCCCGACAACACCGTCGACAGCGTGATCGCCTCGTGCAGACGGGCGATGAAGTTGGCGAAGGTGATTCCCGAATAACCCCAGGCAACGACGGCCGCGCCGAACAGCGAGGCGAAATTGGCAAGCACGGTCAGAAGCGGCAGCGCAACGGTGAGCGCCACCAGGCGCGGGAAGATCAGAACGCCGATCGGGTTGAGGCCCATGACTTTCAGCGCATCGACCTCTTCGCGCATCTTCATCGAGCCGATTTCCGCCGTGATCGCGCTGCCGGACCGGCCGGCGATCATGATCGCGGTCAAGAGCACGCCGATTTCGCGCAATTGCAGAATGCCGACGAGGTCGACGACGAATACTTCGGCGCCGAAATAGCGCAGCTGGAATGCGCCTTGCTGCGCGATGATCGCGCCGATCAGGAACGACATCAAAAGGATGATCGGCGTGGCGCGAACGCCCATGTGGTCGATCTGGTTGATGATCGACGCCGGCGAAACGCCGCTGCCGCGCCCGAATTTCATCTGCGCGCCGCGCACCGCCGACCCGAGAATATACATCGCCGCGGAAACATTGTTCCACAGATCGTACATCATCCGGCCGATCGGCGCGAAAATCCGCTCCTGCAGCGAGCGCGGCGGAACCTCTTCGGCCTCGGGCTTCGCACGTTCCTCGGAAAACGATTCGAGCAGCTCGTCGATATGCTGGTTGCTGCCCTCGATATGGACAGTGCCGCCCGCATCTTCGACCTGCTTCTTCAGCCGGCAGAGCAGCCAGACGCCGGCCGTGTCGATATCGGTGATCCCGGAGAGATCGAGCGTCAGGTTTCCGCCTTTATGGGCCGAAAGCTTGTCGAAATCCTTGAGAACGAGATGTATGTTGGCGCTTCGCCAATTGCCTTCGAGATGCACGAGCGTATCCGAACCATGAGCTTGGTCGTCCACGTGCAGTGAGGCGGCGTTACGGTTCTCGGACTTCAAAATGCTTGTGTCTCTCAAGGCTTACGGCGACATTGCCGACTCGCGAACACAGGTCCGCAACGTTGTGCCAATATAACGATGCCGCATCAGATTTCCATGCTTGCAGGATTGCATTTATGCCACGGTCACTTGAAATTCAGACGGACTCTTTTCCGATTGCGGGCACCTTCACCATCTCGCGCGGCACCAAGACGAGCGCGGAGGTGATCGTCTGCACGGTGAGCGAGAACGGCGTCTCCGGCCGCGGCGAATGCGTCCCCTATCGACGCTACGGCGAAACAATGGAAAGCGTCGGCGCCCAGATCGAAGCCGCCCGCCCGCTGATCGAGGCCGGCCTCTCACGCGCCGACCTGCAACAGGCCATGCCGCCGGGTGCTGCCCGCAACGCCGTCGATTGCGCCCTGTGGGACCTCGAGGCCAAGCAAAGCGGCACCTCGGTCGCGACCATGCTCGGCCTCACCGCCCCGCATTCGCTGACGACGGCCTTCACGATTTCGCTCGGAGAACCAGAAGTCATGGCCGAGCACGCCCGCGCCAACGCAGCCCGCGCGCTGCTCAAGGTCAAGGTCGGCACCGGTGATGACGAGAGCCGCATCCGCGCCGTGCGCGCTGCAGCCCCGGACGCAGCGATCATTCTCGACGCCAACGAAGGTTGGCCGGAAGATCGCCTCGCCCACCATCTGCGGGTCGCCGCCGAATGCGGCGTGGCGCTGGTCGAGCAGCCGCTGCCGGCAGGCAGGGACGAGCTGCTGGCAGATATCGACCGCCCTGTGATCGTCTGTGCCGATGAGAGCGTCCATCACACCGGCGATCTCGCCAGCCTGCGCGACCGCTACGACGCGATCAACATCAAGCTCGACAAGACGGGCGGCCTGACGGAGGCACTTGCGATGAAGCGCGAAGCCCAGCGGCTCGAGTTTCAGATCATGCTCGGCTGCATGGTCGGCACATCGCTCGCCATGGCGCCCGCCGTGCTTCTGGCCCAGGACGTGGCCTTCGTCGATCTCGACGGACCGCTGCTTCTCGCCCGCGATCGCGAACCGGGCCTGCGTTATGCCGGCTCGCTCGTCTTCCCGCCGGAACCGGCACTCTGGGGCTGAAGGTAATAGGCGACGATGATGAGGCCTAGCCCCAGAACCGCCGTCAGCGCCATGACGTAGTAGCTCGCCATGCCAAATGCTGCGTAGATGTAGCCCGACGCGATGGTCATCAGCCCCATGAACATCCCGTTGTAGAAGAAATAGGCGCCCTGCGCCGACGATTCCTGCGTCGCCTGCACCGAGGCGAGAATCCGCCTTTGCACGCCCGTGTGGACGAAGGCGTAGCTGAAGGCATGCAGGCACTGCAGCAGGAAGAAGCCGACGAAGCCCCACTGCATCGGAAACAACAGCCACCGGCAGACGCAGACGGCGGCGCCGACACGGATCAGCGTCCAGGCATCGAAATGTCGGCTGAGCCGCTTCGATTGGAAAAATACCGTCACCTCGGCCGCTACGCCAGCACTCCACAACAACGCGATTTCCGTGCCCGAAAAGCCGAGATCACGCCAATAGATCGTCGCAAAGGCCTGCAGCAGCGCGTGGCTCGATTGCTGGATGGCGACGCCGATGAGCAGCATCAACAGATGCGGCTGCCTCAGCGAACTGCCGGTCGCCTGCTGCAGATCGACCGGCGTCCCGCGCCGCCGCGTCGGCCCGATGCGCGGACAGTAGAGCGCCATCACCATCGTCATCACGAAACCGAAGATCATCACGGGCAGAACCATCTGCCCGCCCCAGTTTCCGATCAGTCGCCCGCCGACGAGCGTCGAGGCGATAAAGGCGACAGAGCCCCAGACCCGCATCGAGCCGTAGTCGAATCCCCAGCGCCGCACGCCGGAGATGACGATCGATTCAACGACGGGCACATAGGGAGAAAACGTGGCGCCTTGGATCGTATAGACGATCAGCACCGGCCAGAACGTGTCGGTCCAGTAGAGCGCGATCGCCGTCAACAGCGACAGACCGCCGGAAAACACCAGCACATCGGCCCGCTCCTTCATCCGGTCGGCATACATCGCCACAATCGGCGCCACGAGCACGCGCACCACCATCGGCACGGCCAGGATGATGCCGATCTCATGGTCGCTGAACTTGTGCATCGCCAGCCAGACGGGAAAGAACGGCAGCGCGACACCGTTTACAAGCAGTGGCGCGCAGTAAGACAAAGCGCTCAGCAGCCGAAAATGGGCGGGCGCGACCTCTGTGAAAGAGGCATTCGTGGCGGGAATCATCGGTGTGACCTGAAAGGAACCTGCAAGTTGCCTAACACGTCACATTAAGGACAACCAAGGCGAGATAGGGCCGTCCCAAACCGATTTCAAAAATAAGCCAAAACTGTCGCGAAACGGCAACGGCAGCAGCTGCACAATGCCATTTCGCAACAGCGAAACAGTTGGTGGTATCAGGCTGCCTGCTGTGCCGGCTCGCGCTTGCGGTGATCTTCGAGCGCCAGCGGCGCGGGAGCGGCAGCGCCGCCCATGGTGCGCCATTCGATCAGCTCGAACGTGCCGTCTTCGTGCTCGGCGATTGCCGTGCAGCTTTCTACCCAGTCGCCGGTGTTGATGTAGCGCACGCCATCCATGTCTTCCATGACGGCATGGTGGATGTGGCCGCAGATCACGCCGTCGGCGCCGCTCTTGCGGGCTTCGTCAGCCACGACCTTTTGGAACTCGCCGATGAAATTGACCGCGTGCTTGACCTGAAGCTTCGCCCAGGCCGAGAACGACCAGTAAGGCATGCCGAGCTTGCGGCGAATGGCGGCGAGCCCGATGTTGATCATGATCGCCATATCGTAGGCCCAGTCGCCGAGATAGGCGAGCAGGCGGGCGTTGCGCACGACGACGTCGAACTCGTCGCCATGCAGCACCAGATACTTCTTGCCGTCGGCCGCTTCATGCATCATCCGCTCGGCCACTTCGATGCCGCCGAAGTGCATGCCGGGGAAGTCGCGCAGGAATTCGTCGTGATTGCCGGGGATGTAGACGATACGCGTTCCCTTGCGCGCCTTGCGCAGCAGCTTCTGGATCACGTCGTTGCATTCCTGCGGCCAATACCAGCTGCGCTTCAGGCGCCAGCCATCGACGATGTCTCCCACCAGGAAGATCGTGTCGGCTTCGTGGTACTTGAGAAAGTCGATCAGGAAGTCGGCTTTCGCGGCTTTCGAGCCGAGATGGACGTCGGAAATAAAGAGCGTACGGAAGTGGCGCGTATCCATATTGTCCTTCACAAGCATACTGCCCGTGCCCCATGCTTCATCTGTGCCTCTGAAAACCAGACTCGTGTTTCAGGAAGATGACACGGCCCGGGTGTCGGGCTCTGATCACAGGCCCTTCCGCCGCAAATCCCCGGTATCTCGCGGGCGCTGTTGCACATTTGCGTTGTTTTTGGGAACCGGAACCGAAATTCCCGCTGTTACCGTCTTTCGATTGATGTATTGAAAGCGCTCCAATGAAAGCATGTGCGACAGCCTGGAGCATTACGATGGATCACAGCGACAAACCGAAGACGGACAACAAAGCGGCAGGCGGCAGCCTCGATGAACAGGCCTTGTTCTTCCACCGTTATCCCCGTCCCGGCAAGATCGAGATCCAGGCCATCAAGCCGCTCGGCAACCAGCGCGACCTCGCTCTCGCCTATTCGCCCGGCGTCGCCGCGCCCTGTCTCGCCATCCGCGACAATCCGGAAACGGCAGCCGACTATACCTCGCGCGCCAACCTAGTTGCCGTGATCTCCAACGGCACGGCCGTCCTCGGCCTCGGCAATATCGGCCCGCTGGCCTCCAAGCCGGTCATGGAAGGCAAGGCCGTTCTCTTCAAGAAGTTCGCCAACATCGACGTCTTCGACATCGAGGTCGATGCAACGACCGTCGATCACATGGTCTCCACCGTCGCCGCGCTCGAGCCGACCTTCGGCGGCATCAACCTTGAAGACATCAAGGCCCCGGAATGTTTCGAGATCGAACGCCAGCTGCGCGAGAAGATGAAGATCCCGGTTTTCCATGACGACCAGCATGGCACCGCCATCATCGTCGCCGCCGCAATCCTGAACGGCCTGGAACTGGCCGGCAAGAAGATCGAAGAGGTCAAGATCGTCGCCTCCGGCGCCGGCGCGGCCGCCCTTGCCTGCCTCAACCTCCTCGTCACGCTCGGCGCCAAGCGCGAAAACATCTGGGTCCACGATCTCGAAGGCCTCGTCTATGAAGGCCGCGTCGAGCTCATGGACGAATGGAAGAGCGTCTACGCCCAGAAGAGCGACACGCGTACGCTGGTCGAAAACATCGGCGGCGCCGACGTGTTCCTCGGCCTTTCGGCCGCCGGCGTCCTTAAGCCGGAACTCCTGGCGCAGATGGCCGAGAAGCCGCTCATCATGGCGCTCGCCAACCCGAACCCGGAGATCATGCCGGATCTCGCCCGCGCCGCCCGCCCGGATGCGATGATCTGCACCGGCCGCTCGGATTTCCCGAACCAGGTCAACAACGTCCTCTGCTTCCCGTATATCTTCCGCGGCGCGCTCGATTGCGGCGCTGTGACGATTAACGAGGAAATGAAGATGGCGGCTGTGCGTGCCATCGCGGCCCTCGCTCGCGAGGAGCCGTCGGATGTCGCCGCCCGCGCCTATTCGGACGAAACGCCGATCTTCGGGCCCAACTATCTCATCCCCTCGCCGTTTGATCCGCGCCTCATCCTGCGCATCGCGCCCGCCGTCGCCAAGGCCGCGGCCGATAGCGGCGTGGCGCTGCGCCCGATCGCCGATTTCGACGCCTATCTCGACCAGCTGAACCGCTTCGTCTTCCGCTCCGGCTTCGTCATGAAGCCGATCTTCGCGGCCGCCAAGAATGCCGACAAGAAGCGCGTCATCTTCTCCGAAGGCGAAGACGAGCGCGTGCTCCGCGCCGCCCAGGTCCTGCTCGAGGAAGGCATCGCCAAGCCGATCCTGATCGGCCGTCCGCAGGTCATCGAAACGCGCTTGAAGCGTTACGGTCTGCGCATCCGTCCGCTGTCCGATTTCGACGTCATCAATCCTGAGGACGATCCGCGCTTCCGCGAATATGTCGAGCTCTACCTGTCGCTGGTCGGTCGCCGCGGTGTCATCCCGGAAGCGGCGCGCACCATCGTTCGTACCAACACCACGGTTATCGGCGCGCTGGCGCTGAAGCGTGGCGAGGCCGATGCGCTGATCTGCGGTCTCGAAGGCCGCTATGAAAAGCACCTGCGCGATGTCCGCCAGATCGTCGGCAAACGCCAGAATGTCCGGGATTTCTCGGCACTCAGCCTGCTGATCTCGCAGCGCGGCGCAACCTTCTTCACCGACACCTACGTGACGTTCAATCCGACGGCCGAGGAAGTGGCGGAATCCGCGGTTCTCGCCGCCGAGGAAATCAAGCGCTTCGGCATCACGCCGCGCGCAGCCCTCGTGTCGCATTCGAACTTCGGCTCGCGTGAATCGGAAAGCGCCACAAAGATGCGCAACGCCTTGCAGCTCGTCCGCGACACCGCGCCCGATCTCGAGGTCGATGGCGAAATGCATGGCGAGAGCGCGATCTCGGAAACGTTGCGCAAGCGCGTCATGCCGAACACGACGCTGCACGACGAAGCCAACCTTCTGGTCTTCCCAAACCTCGATGCGGCCAACATCACGCTCGGCGTCGTCAAGTCGATGACGGACGGCCTGCATGTCGGCCCGATCCTGCTCGGCGCGGCCATGCCCGCACACATCCTGGCGCCGTCGGTCACCTCGCGTGGCGTCGTCAACATGGCGGCCCTCGCGGTTGTGGAAGCATCCCAGCCTGCATGATCTGGGCTGCGTGATTTGCCTTGGACGCTGAAAATGCGTTAGGCTTTGAACGGCAGCTTGTTAAGACAAGCAATGTATATCGAAGGGCGGGCCATGGTCCGCCCTTCGCCATTTGGTATTTGCTCACTGACGGGACGATGCCTTGAAACGCCTCACGCTGGCCGCAGCACTCCTGATTGCAGTTTCCGCCCCTGCCTATGCGCAGTTGGCGCCGATATGCGGTCAGCTGCGCGCTCGTCTGGCGACCATCGCAGAGACGATCGGCGGCGGCATGTCGCCCGAAATACGCCGCTTCGCCAGCGCCATCACCGAACAGAACCTCGAGCTTCGCAAGCTGCGCAGCGACCAGCGCCGCAACGGCTGCAGCAGCGGCAGCATGGTGGTCATCGGCGGCGACAATGCCGGCTATTGCGGCGAGCTTGAGCAAGCCGAAGCGAAGATGCTCGACAACATCGCCGACCTGCAGATGCGTCGCGACGAGTTGCGCGCGCAAAGCCCGGACGCCCGCCTGCGCAACGAGCTCTTCGCAGCACTCGACGAAAACAACTGCAATGCGCCCGTGCAGCAATATGAAGAGCCGCAATATGCGACCCCGCCCAGCATCGACGATCAGGCGATGCGCAGCGACACCTTCATCCCGCTCGGCGGCGAGCGTCAGCGCTCCTACGAGTTCTCGCCCGGCGGCCAGCCGCTGACGCATCTGAACACGATCTGCGTGCGCAGCTGCGACGGCGGCTTCTTCCCCATCCGCTCGAACGCAACCTCCTTCGATTTCGCCCGCGACGCCAACACCTGCCAGCAGATGTGCCCTGGTATCGAAACCGAGCTCTACTATCACGATGTTTCCAGCGGCGAGACCGAGAACATGATCTCGGCCTCGACAGGCGCGCCCTACAGCGCCATGCCGAATGCATTCGCCTACAAGAACCGCAAGCCCGGTGAGAAATCATCCTGCAGCTGCAATCTGCCCGCCTATTACGAACAGATGCGCCGCAACCAGTCTGTGAGCGCCCCGCCGCCTCGGAGCTCGATCACCACGATCGAAACCCCGAACACCGCTGCCGCCAAGCCCGAAACCCAACCTACGCCACAGCAGCCGGCGCCCCAGGCGCAGGTCCCCGACCGCCCCTACGATCCCAGTGCCGGCAAGGTGCGCCAGGTCGGCCCGCAGTTCCTCGCCGGCGATCAGGGATCGATCGACCTCAAGCACCAAGCCATGCCGGGCGCCCAGCCGCAGCAACCGCCGGCTCAGAAGCAGTAACAGGCGTCGCGGGCTACACGCCCCCGCCCCAGCGATCGGTAAACACCAGCTCCTCCAGCGGCAATCGCTGCCGCCAACCCTTCACTGCGAGTTCCGGCTCCTCGTAGAGCCGATCGACATAGCCGACACAGAGCCATGCAACGATCTCGATCCGATCAGGCACGCCGAGCGCCCGCTTCAAATCGGCCTCGTGGAAAATGCTGACCCAGCCGACGCCGACGCCTTCCGCACGCGCCGCGAGCCACAGGTTCTGCACCGCGCAGACGGTCGAATAGGAATCCATCCGCCTATTGTGTGTCCGCCCCAGCACCACGTCGCCGCAGCGATCCGGATCGCAGGTCACGCAGATGCCGACGGGTGCCGTGCGAATACCCTCGAGTTTCAAGGCGCGGTAGGCCTGCTGCCGCTCGCCGGAAAACATCTCCGCCGCCTCGGCATTGGCCTTGGCAAAGGCCTCCCACACGGTCGATCGCACGGCCTCATCGCGAACGACGATGAAATTCCACGGCTGCATGAAGCCGACAGACGGCGCATGATGGGCAGCAGCCAGCAGCCGTCCAATCACATCATCAGGCACCGTATCCGGCAGGAACTCGGATCGCACGTCGCGTCTGGTCTCGATGGCTCTGTAAACGGCGTCGCGCTCGCTCGTCGAAAAGGCACCGGCTCTCGCAAGAGAGCCAGATTGGTCTGGTCGCATCGTCAATCCCCAACAACACAACCGGCCGCTGTCCAGGCGGTCAGTCTATGATTGTCGGGCCGGTCTTCTGACTTGGCGTCATCCGTCTGCCACGCCTTCCCGGCAAAAAGCGCCAGTGGCATCAAGCGGCAGACGTCGGCCTTACAGCGTTGGGCACGTTCCGGTCTCGCACCGAATTCCCGATTCTCCCGCAAGCCTGCGGGCACCCGACGCGCCACCTATGCCGACAAACCGCGCATGATGCAATCGCTCAAGCCTCGACCGGGAAATATCGCACATAGGCGAACTCGTCACCACCAGGTGACCAGTTGGGAACATTGATCGATCCCTGTCCGCCAAAGAGTTCGAACAGCGTCGTGAGATTTCCCCCGTCCATATCCATCATCCGCATCCGCACATGCTTGTCACGCGGATGGTCGAATACATCCGGATCGTAGGAAATCAGCACCACCTTGTCGTTGTTGGGCGACGGATGCGCGAACCAGTTGCCGTAATTGTCGTGCGTCACCTGCTCCACGCCGGTCCCGTCGGGATGGATACGCCATATCTGCATGAGGCCGGTGCGGCTGGAGTTGAAATAGATCCAGCGCCCATCGGCCGAATAATCCGGCCCGTCATTGCGCCCCTCGCCGTTGGTCAGCCGCCGCTCTTCGCCGCCGGTCACGTCGATCGTGTAGATGTCGAACAGGTCGCCGCGAATGCCGCAATAGGCGAGCTCCTTCCCATCAGGCGACCAGCCATGCCAGTAGGACGGATGATTGGTGGTCACCAGCTGCGGCGCCCCACCCTCGATCGGCAGCGTGTAGATCGCCGACTTGCCGAACTCGACCTTGTCGGAGATGACGATGCGGGTGCCATCCGGCGAAATCCCGTGGTCGTTGTTGCAGGCGGTCGCGAAGCCGGTATCGACATGCTCGACCTTCGCCGAGCCGTCGAGCGCCAGGCGATAAAGCAGACCTTCGTCGTTGAGCAGGAGATAGCTGCCGTCAGGGGCGTAATTGGGGGCTTCGACCAGTCTCTCGGTCTGCCAAATCACACGGGCCTCGCCCGTCTTGACGTTGTAGATCTCGACGGAACTGCGCATGCAAACTCTCCTCTGACGCGAACATATCCATGACCTACGACAGCTAAATAAGGCACGCAAGGATCGCACGCGCGCGGCAATGGGAGGCTCCATCCGGAGCCCACGCGAAATGAGGCAACCGGCTGCCGAAAAGTTTGTGATCAAAAAAGCGTTAAGCCCGCGAAACAACTATGGTTCATCTAGCGTTCATGACGAAGATGTGACAGTTCGATGACGTTAAGATGACACTGGAGTTCCGCCATTGATCGCCCAAGTTTTCAAGTCCGGAGCGGCAATGCGCGAGGCGGCGCTCTATGGCGGCGTTGGCGCGGATACCCGCCCCTCCATTCTGCGCGGCGCAATTGCAGTCGCCCTGACCGCCGTGATGGCGTTGCTTGCAACCTTCTCGGTCGAGGTGATCGCCCGCGGCGGCGCAACCGACGTCGGCGCATTTCTGTCTTCTACGGCGCGCCCCGGCATGACCACGGTCGTGATGCTTACCATCGTGATGCTGTGCGTCGATGCCGTCCTCGGTCGCCGTTTCCTCTCTGCACTGGTCGTCCTGCCGCTCGTCCTCGTCCCGGCGCTCGTCTCCAATCAGAAGCAGCACTACCTTTCCGATCCGCTCTATCCCTCGGACATGCTGTTCGGCCGCCAGATTTTCGAGCTGCTTCCGGTCATGGTCCGCGACCGCCCGATGACGGCTATCGCGGTTTCCGTCGGCATCCTGCTCTCCGTCACCGGCCTTGTGCTTGCTTGGCGCTACGCCTGGCGACGCCTGCCGAAGATGGCGCGCCGTAACCGTATTCGTAATCTCTGCCTAACTGTTCCCGTCATCGCCGCCTTCGGCTCGCTGATGGATTACTCGCAATATTCCTATATCCGCGACCGCCTTCAGGTGGTGCCGATGATGTGGGACCAGAAAGAGAACTACCGCAGCAACGGCTTCATCCTCGCCTTCATATTCAACATCCCGATGGCCGACGTCGCCTCGCCCGCCGGCCTCAATGCGCAGGCGCTTGACGCCATTCCCTCGCGCAATTACGGCTATCTCAGCGGTCCGAGCGACAAGCCCGACGTGATCATGCTGATGAGCGAGTCCTTCTGGGATCCGACGCGTCTGAAGACGCTGAAATTCTCCGAAGACCCGATGCCGACGATCCGCGCGGCGCAGTCAGGCCACGTCTTCTCGCCCGAATTCGGCGGCATGACCGCGAATGTCGAGTTCGAGGCGCTGACCGGCTTCTCCAATGCGTTCCTGCCTTATGGCAGCATCCCCTACCAGCAGTATATCCGCAACGACATCCCGTCGCTTGCCACCTTCTTCCGCGGCGAAGGCTATGCGGCCCGTGCGCTACATCCGTTCAGCGGCTGGTTCTGGAACCGCAACGAGGTCTACAAGGATTTCGGCTTCGAGGAATTCCGCACCGAAGAAACCATGCCGACCATGGAAAAGCGCGGCATTTTCGCCTCCGACGACAGCCTGATGAAGGAGATCATGCAGGAAGCTGACGGGCTCGACCGGCCCTTCTTCTTCTTCGCGGTCACCCTGCAGGGACATGGCCCCTACGAGGCCAATCGCTACGCCAACAACACGGTCGACTTCACCGGCAATCTGACCGACGCCGACCGCGCCACGCTCGCCACCTATACGCAGGGCGTCAAGGAGGCAGACGACAGCTTCAAGATGCTGACCGAATGGGCATCCAAGCGCGATCGCGAGACGATCATCGTGCTCTGGGGCGACCACCTGCCACCGCTCGGCAGCGTCTACACGAATACCGGTTATATGCCCGACCAGGTCGCCACGCGCCGGGCCTCCGTCAGTGTCATGAAGCAGGAGCACGAAACGCCGCTTGTCATCTGGTCGAACCGCAAGGGCGTCAAGCAGAACGTCGGCACCATCAGCCCGTCGCAGCTGCCCTATCACGTGCTGAAATTCGCGGGCTACGAGCACCCGTTCTATACCGGCTTCCTCGGCCGCGTGCAGAAGAAGTACCCGATCGTCGACCGCTATCAGCTGATTGCCCGCGACAACACCGCCTCGCCGGATTGGGTTCGCGACGCCAAGACCATTGATCCGCTGGTCCGCGACTATCGCTATCTCCAGCACGATGTGATGTTCGGCAAGGCGCAGACCGTCGAGCGCTTCTTCCCGCAGCATTCCTGGCTACGAGCCGAGGGCTCCTGAGCACGGCAGACATGCACGTTGCCGCATTGCATTCCTGGCGCAGAACGGAATACTCCCCGCCAACATAAGTTGATCGGGAGTCGCGCCATGAACAATCTCTCCAGTTTCGTCCACCTGCATTTCGACAAGTCCGCCAACGAACTCGGCGACATCGAAAAGCGCGTGCTGGAAAAGGCCCATGCCCGCAAGATCATCTCGACGGATATCAATGCCGCGCTGAAAGCCGAATCGTCCTTCGGCGAGCGGATGGCGGATAGCATTGCCCGCGTCGGCGGCTCCTGGGCCTTCATCACCACCTTCCTGGTCTTCCTGGCCGTCTGGTGCGTGATCAACACCATCATCCTTTCGACCCGCGCCTTCGACCCCTACCCCTTCATCTTCCTCAATCTCGTCCTCTCCATGATCGCCGCCATCCAGGCCCCGATCATCATGATGTCCCAAAACCGCCAGGCCGAGCGCGATCGCTTCGAGGCGGCGAAGGACTATGAGGTCAACCTGAAGGCCGAGCTGGAAGTGCTGTCGCTGCACCAGAAGATCGACATGCAGGTGATGACCGAGATCGCCGCGCTGCGTGAGGATATCGCCAGGCTCACCCGCAAGCTGGGCGACTGATATCGAGGCGACGGACAATTTAGCCGGCCACAGGCGTAGCGCGCCATTTTCATACACTCCAATATCTCGCGGGTACACGCATGGGGTTTATTAGGTAAGTAAAAATTAATACGGGCAAATGTATCCTTCGGTTGTCCTCGCTGCGGCGTTGACCATTGCAAGGAGTGCAGTGCATGAGGAATGCCCGACGTCTTCTCGCCAACCGGCAGGGTGCGGCCGCGATCGAATTCGCAATCGTTGCACCGGTTTTCCTGCTCGTCCTTCTCACCCTGATCGCCTATGGCATCTACCTGAGCGCCGCCCATGCGCTGCAGCAATTGACGGCGGATGCGGCACGCACAGCGGTGGCCGGCCTTTCCGAGCAGGAACGCGCCCAGCTCGTCAACAACTACATCGCGCTCTCGACCCTCAACGACCCGCTGATCGACCGCAAGAAACTCCAGGTCACTGTCGCCACCGACCCCACGAACGCCAATCAGTTCACGGTCACGACGGAGTATGACGCCAGCGCCTTACCGATCTGGAATCTCTACACATTCCCGCTTCCGGACACCAAGATCCGCCGCTTCGCCACCATCCGCATGGGTGGTATATGAAACCAGGCATAAGGCGATATCTGGCGGGTTTCAGCACCCGCCGGGATGGCAACATCGCGATCATGGCAGCGCTCTCGGCGCCATTAATCATTTCCACGCTGGCACTCGGAATCGACTTTGGCGCGATGACGCTGCAGCAGCGACGTCTGCAGCAATTGAGCGATATCGGCGCCATCGTCGCCGCCTCCGACATCAACAACGCCGCCAGCAACCTGGTCACCAACTACCAGCAGAACGGCTTGAACGTCGCGGTAAAGTCAGGCGTGGCTTACGCAACATCGTCTGGAACCAAGCTGCTGAACGCCGCCCAGCTCGACACTTACGATGCCGTCGTCCAATACACGCCAGGGATTTATCTGGCCGACCCCGCCGTGCCGCTGGCACAGCGCTTCGTGGCCGGCACCCAGCCTTATGATGCCGTCAAGGTTGCGATTCAGCAGAAGGCGCAGTTGACCTTCGCAGCCTCCATCATCCCACCTCCGACACTCGGCGCAACGGGAACCGCATCCGCCTCCAAGCTCGCCGCCTTCTCCGTCGGCTCCCGTCTGGCGAGCATCAACGGCGGCATCCTCAATGCCGTTCTCGGCGGCTTGCTCGGCACGACAGTCTCGCTGAAGGTGGCAGATTACGACGCACTCGCCGCCGCCAATATCGACCTTCTGTCCTATCTCGACCTTCTCGCGACCAAGCTCAACCTCACCGCCGGCACCTATGACGACCTGCTGGCAACCGACATCTCCTATCCACGCCTGCTCGACACGCTGGCGGCCACGCAAGGGCTGACGCCAACCGTCAGCAAGGCGATCACCTCGCTCTCCAAGGGGCTCGGCACCACGCAGATCAAGGTCAAGCTGCAGAACCTCATGAGCCTCGGCTCTGTCGGCGAGCGGATGATCGGCTCCGGATCGCACTTGCTGCTTGAGGCAAGCGCTCTCGACATCATCTCCGCCAGCGCCTTCGCCGCCAACCAGGGCAAGCAGGTCGGTGTCAATCTTGCCGGCACCGTCCCGGGGCTGACGAGCGTCACGCTGAAGATCGCGATCGGCGAGCGCCCCAAGGGCATCGCTTCCAACGCCATAGGCACCACCGGATCGGCCGTCCGCACGGCTCAGATCCGGATTGCCATCGAAGCGGGCGTCACGGGGCTGAGCACCATCGCCGGCATCAAGCTGCGCGTGCCGCTCTATGTCGAGGCCGCCTATGCCGAAGCCAAGCTCGCGAGTTTCTCCTGCCTCGGCGGCGGCCCGAAAAGCGCCAGCATCGGCGTCGATGTCGTGCCGGGGGTCGCCGAGATCGCGCTTGGCGATGTCGATCCGACCGCCATGGCCAATTTCGGCACCAAGCCGCGCGTCACATCAGCCACCATCATCGACGCCCTGCTCCTCAAGGTGAACGCGCTCGCCGATATCAACCTCACCAACACCAGCAAGACGCGCCTGACATTCCAGCCCAACGACATCACCAACAAGGCGGTCAAGAACGTCTCGACAAGGGACACGCTCACGTCAGCCGTGCAGTCACTGATCGCCGGCACCGATATCCAGATCCAGCTGCTGATCCTGACGCTCGGAACCAACAAGGCGGTCATGCAGGCGATCGCCGATACGCTGTCGAGCGTCACCACACCGCTCGACGACGTGCTCTACAACACGCTGCTGATGCTGGGGATCAAGATCGGCGAGGCCGACGTGCGCTTCACCGACGCGCGGTGCCAGCAATCCGTGCTGGTGCAATGAAAAAGCCCGGCACGATGGCTGGGCTCCTTCAATCAGTCTAATCAGGCGATCAGCCTCAGCCGTTGACGGCCATCCGCTTTTCGTCGCGGCCGCTCTTCATCCGCTCGGAGAGCAGGAAGGCGAGCTCGAGCGCCTGATCGGCATTGAGACGCGGGTCGCAATGCGTGTGGTAGCGGTCGTGCAGGTCTTCCGCCGTCACGGCGCGCGCGCCACCCGTACATTCGGTCACGTCCTTGCCGGTCATCTCGATGTGGATGCCGCCGGGATGCGAGCCTTCCGCGCGATGGATCTGGAAGAAGCTTTCGACTTCCGACAGGATCCGCTCGAAGGGCCGCGTCTTGTAGTGGTTGAGCGTGATCGTGTTGCCGTGCATCGGATCGCAGGACCAGACGACCTTGCGGCCTTCCTTCTCGACAGCGCGGATGAGGCGCGGCAGATGCTCGGCGACCTTGTCGTGGCCGAAGCGGCAGATCAGCGTCAGACGGCCGGCTTCGTTCTGCGGGTTCAGAACGTCGATCAGGTTCAAGAGATCGTCCGCCTGCAGCGTCGGGCCGCACTTCAGACCGATCGGGTTCTTGATCCCACGGCAGTATTCCACATGCGCGTGATCGAGCTGGCGCGTACGGTCGCCGATCCAGATCATGTGGCCAGACGTGGCGTACCAGTCGCCCGAGGTCGAATCGACGCGCGTCAGCGCTTCTTCGTAGCCGAGAAGCAGCGCTTCGTGGCTGGTGAAGAAATCGGTTTCGCGCAGGCTCGGCTGGTTCTCGGCGGTGATGCCGATCGCCTTCATGAAATCCATCGTCTCGCTGATGCGATCCGCCAGCTTGCGATAGCGCTCGCCCTGCGGGCTGTCCTTGATGAAGCCGAGCATCCACTGGTGCACGTTCTCGAGGTTGGCATAGCCACCCATCGCAAAGGCGCGCAGCAGGTTCAGCGTCGCGGCCGACTGGCGGTAAGCCATGGCTTGGCGTTCCGGGTTCGGAATACGCGCTTCCTCGGTGAACTCGATGCCGTTGATGATATCGCCGCGGTAGCTCGGCAGCGACACGCCATCGAGCGTTTCAATGCCCGAGGAGCGCGGCTTGGCGAACTGACCGGCGATACGGCCAACCTTGACGACAGGAAGCTGCGCGCCATAGGTCAGGACGACAGCCATCTGCAGGAAGGCGCGGAAGAAGTCGCGGATATTGTCCGCGCCGTGTTCCGCGAAGCTCTCGGCGCAATCGCCACCCTGCAAGAGGAAGCCGTTACCTTCGGCCACATTGGCAAGATGCTTTTTGAGACGACGCGCCTCGCCTGCGAAAACGAGCGGAGGATACGACGCCAGCTGGGCTTCCGTCGCCGCAACTGCTGCCTGATCCGGATAATCCGGAACCTGCTGGATCGGTTTTTGCCGCCAACTGTTCGGAGTCCAATTCTGTGCCATCTCGTTCACCTGTCTCAGTATCCGGTACCGGCCGGATATCCCGTCTTTAAAATACTGGCGGCTTATAGCCGTTTAGCTTGATCTTGCATAGCGGGGTTCGGCGCGCTTTTGTCCGCCTCATCGCGCCATGCGATGACGCCCTATAAAGGTATTCGCGGCCGCGTTTTCAAACATCCTGAGCGCGCTTAACGTTCGATATACCAAGACGCTTTGTATCTAATTTATGCTTTGACACTAAGGATGCTCCTGTTTTCAGACAGCCGAGCATGATGCTCCCGCTTTTTCAGCCATGACTTTTCCCGTTTCAGGATATTTCCAATGCGTATGTTTGATCGCCTCTTGGCGGATCGATCGGGCAATTTCGGCCTGATTACCGCCCTCCTCGCGGTTCCGCTGATCGGCGCTGCCGGCCTCTCGATCGATTTCTCGCACGCGCTCAGCATGCGCACGCAGCTACAGGCCGCAGCCGATGCCGCAGCCGTCGGCGCCGTCGCGCAAATGTCGCCGGCGATGAAGAAGGCCCAGACCATGACCGGCGACGGCCCGATCGCGACAGGCAAGACAGACGCCCAGGAGCTGTTCCGCTCACAGATATCAGGCGAAGCCGCCAACTTTCCGATCGACGTCAGCGTCGATGTCGTGAAGACCGGCAGCGCGCTGACATCATCCGTCACCTTCCAGACGAGGGTGCCGACCACATTCATGCAGATCCTCGGCCAGACCAGCATGCCGATTTCAGGCACGGCCACGGCGCGCTACGAAACGCCGTCCTACATGGATTTCTACATGCTGCTCGACAACACGCCTTCGATGGGCGTCGGCGCGACGCAAAGCGATATCGACAAGATGCTAAAGGCCACGAAGTCTGGCTCCGACGGCACCTGCGCATTCGCCTGTCACATCGTCTCGACATCAGGCGTCGAGGACAAGAACAGCTATTACAACATCGCCCGAAACAACAAGATAACGATCCGCATCGACGTCGTCGCTCAGGCGGTCAAGGCGCTGATGGCGAAGGCGACAGACACGCAGACCATGGACAACCAGTTCCGCGTCGCCGCCTACACATTCGGCAAAACCGCGCAGGACGCCAAACTGTTCAAGGTCGCCGAGATCAACAACGACCTCGGCAGGGTCGCGACCGCAACCAGCGCCATTCAGCTGATGAGCATACCGTACCAGAACTACAACAACGACCAGCAGACGAGCTTTGATAGCGCACTCTCCGGCATCAAGGACGAGATCAAGGGCACCATCGGCAAGGGCACAAGCGACGCCGACCGCCAGAAGATCGTGTTCTTCGTGGCCGATGGCGTCGGCGACAGCGCCAAGTCGTCAGGCTGCACCAGCCCGCGCGGCGCCAATGGCAACCGCTGCATCGAGCCCATCGACGTCAAGAGCTGCACGGCGCTCAAGGACAAGGGCATCAAGATCGCCGTCCTCTACACGCCCTATCTGCCACTGCCCGAAAACGGCTTTTACAACGATTGGGTCAAGCCTTTCGAAGGCAAGATCTCGACGAAGATGCAGGAATGCGCAAGCCCCGGTCTCTACTTCGCCGTCAGCCCCACCGACGGCATCGCCGAGGCCATGCAGGCGCTGTTCATGAAGATCGTCAGCACGCCCCGCATCACCAGCTAGTAGGTATCACCAGCTGACGCGCGTCAGACCCGCACGCCATCCTTCAGACGGTAGCTCGGCGCATACATGGTGACGAGCTCTTCGGCGGCGGTCGGGTGCACCGCCATCGTCCGGTCGAAATCATCCTTGGTGCAGCCGGCCTTCAGCGTGATGCCAAGCAGCTGCGCCATCTCGCCGGCGTCATGGCCGAGAATATGGGCGCCGATAACCTTGCGGCTCGCCGCATCGACGATCAGCTTCATGATCATCTTCTCTGTCCGTCCCGACAGCGTCGCCTTCATCGGCCGGAACTGCGCGCGGTAGACCTCGACGTCGCTGTAGCGCTTGCCGGCCTCTTCCTCGGTCAGCCCCACCGTGCCGATCTCGGGCTGCGAGAAAACAGCGGTGGCGATCGTATCGTGGTCCGGTTTCGTCGGGTTGTTCTTGTATTCGGTCTCGATGAAGCACATCGCCTCGTGGATCGCCACCGGCGTCAGCTGTACCCGGTCGGTGACATCACCCAGAGCGTAAATATTCTCGACATTGGTGCGCGAATAATCGTCGACCACGATGGCGCCCTGCGCATTCGTATCGACGCCGGCCGCCTCGAGCCCGAGCCCATGCGTGTTCGGCACGCGGCCGATGGCGAGCATCACCACGTCGGCATTCATCGTTCCGTTGTTGAGCGTCTCGACGACCAGCCCGTCCTCGCCCTTCGCCACGCTCTTCAGCATGTCGTGGCACTGGATCTTGATGCCCTTGGCCACCATCGCCTCATGCAGGCCGCGGCGCAGGTCATGATCGAAACGCGACAGTATTTCCGCCCCGCGATAGACGAGCGTCGTGTCGACGCCGAGCCCATGGAAGATATTGGCGAACTCGACCGCGATATAGCCGCCGCCGACGATCACGATCGAGCGCGGCAGCTCCTCCAGATGAAACGCCTCGTTGGAGGTGATGCAGAGATCATGGCCGGGCAGCGCGCCGTGAAGGTTCGGGGTCCCGCCGGTCGCGATGACGATCGTCTTCGCCGTCACTGTCTTGCCGGTGTTGACCAGTCGCACGGTGTGCCGGTCGACGAGTTCGGCGCGCGTGTCGAGGATCTCGGCGTTGGCGCCCGAAAGCCCCTTCTTGTAGAGCCCCTCGAGCCGGGTGATCTCCGCATCCTTGGCCGCGATCAGCTTCTTCCAGTCGAACGTGCTTTCGCCCACGGTCCAGCCGAAGCCTGCCGCATCCTCGAAATGCTCGTGATATTGCGAGGCATAGACGAACAGCTTCTTCGGCACGCAGCCGCGAATGACGCAGGTGCCGCCGTAGCGATACTCTTCGGCGATCGCCACCTTCTTGCCGAGTGCCGCCGCAACACGCGCGCTGCGCACCCCACCCGAGCCGCCACCGATGACAAAGAGGTCGTAATCATAGGCTGTCATGGGGATCTCCGGCACAAAACATCAGAAGGAAGGAATCGTCAGAAGGAAGGAAGACTTGATATAGTATCGATATCGCCAAAAACAAAAGCCCCGGCGAACCGGGGCTTCGTATCGAGCGATGATGCGAGCCTTACGGCTTGGCAGCAGGCTTTGCGGCCGGAGCTGCAGGATCGGTGCCAGCGCCCGGGGCCGGCTTGATAACCTTGGCAAGCTCGGTGCTGGTCGACTTCTGCAGGTCGCGGGAGATGCCCTGCGCCCAGATGTCGGCGGCCTTGACGGTTTCGCGCGAAGCGATCGGGCCGTCCTTCAGGAGCTTCTGGCCAACCGGCGAGCCGTAAAAGGCGGCGATCGCATTAAGTTCCTCGACCGTGAACGCCTTGGCGTAGGTGACCGCCGCTTCCTTTTCGAGATCGGCACGACGCGGTGCAAGCGCCAGCGCCTGCTTGTCGACTTCGGCGGTGATCTGGTCCTGGTAGTTCGGCGAATCCTGGATCAGGTCGGCCTTCAGGCGCTCGGCAAGACCCGGCAGGATGTTGTCGAACTGGGTGGTGGCGCCGATTGCGTCGATAGCCGCGCGGGCTGCCTTCAGCTGTTCCGGCGACGCTTCCTGCGCGTGGGCTGCAGAGCCCAGGACAACACCCGAGAGAATGACGGTCGCAGCAGCAAAACGGCCAAAACCTGCAAATTTATTCATGAGTTCCAACTCCTGTTACCTTGTTGCCCGCAGCTCGCGCGCGCCCGCCGGACCGGCGATGATCGCCAGCGCGGCCATATTGAGAAAGAGCCCGTGCTCCACGACGCCGGGGATCGCATTCAACTGGGTCGAAAGCGCCTCTGCATCAGGAATACGGCCAAAAGATGCATCGATAATGTAGTGTCCGCCATCCGTGGTGAAATTGCCGTCGCCGGATTGGCGCAGCGACAACGCACCCGAAAGGCCAAGCCTCGCGGCCGTCTTTTCGATCGCGATGCGCGTCGAAACGAGGCCGAACATGTTGACTTCGATCGGCAGCGGAAAGGCGCCCAGCGTCTCCACCAGCTTGCTTTCGTCGGCGATAACGATCACGCGGGCAGAAGCTGCGGCAACGATCTTCTCGCGCAGCAAGGCTCCACCGCCGCCCTTGATCAGCCCGAGCGCGGCATCGACCTCGTCGGCGCCGTCGATCGTCAGATCGAGTTCCGGCAGCTCGTCGAGCGATTTCAGGGGAACGCCGAGCTCGACGCAAAGCCGTGCCGTGCGCTCCGATGTCGGAACACCCTCGACCTTGAAACCGTCCGCGACCTTCTCGGCAAGCAACCGCACGAATTCCTCGGCCGTGCTTCCGGTTCCGATCCCGAGACGCATCCCATGCTCGACATGGGCGAGTGCCGCAGCCGCGGCCTTGATCTTCATTTCGCGGGCGTCCATGCGCCGCTTACTCCCAGTGTTACGTTACGC
Organism: Rhizobium sp. UBA1881; assembly: GCF_002338015.1. Taxonomy (NCBI): domain Bacteria; kingdom Pseudomonadati; phylum Pseudomonadota; class Alphaproteobacteria; order Hyphomicrobiales; family Rhizobiaceae; genus Rhizobium; species Rhizobium sp. UBA1881. The sequence continues at coordinate 8,686 of NZ_DDHH01000134.1, read as the reverse complement.
ATTGTTACGTTGGTTGCGTTGTTTACACGGCCCGCCAGTCAAACGAAAGCCAAAATAACGTCAGACTTTCGAAATCCAAAGCACATGCGGGAGGCCTGCCAGGCCGGGCCAAAGCGTTGCTTTTGCGGCCTTCATCGCTTAACTCGGATGCATCCCAACTGAACAGGCGAAAACTCCATTGACCCCTGCCCTTGTCGTCTTCGATCTCGACGGAACCCTCCTCGACACCCATGTCGACCTTGTCGACAGCCTCAATTACACGATCGCAGCGCTCGACCTCGCGCCGGTCACCTATGACGACCTGACGCATCTGGTCGGCCACGGCGCCAAGGTGATGATCGAAAGAGCCTGCAAGCTGCAGGGGCATCCGCTGGAGCCCGAGAAATTTCCTGATCTGCTCGAGCGCTTCATCACGCATTACACGGACAACATGCCGGGTGCGACGGTCCCCTATCCCGGACTGATCGACGCGATGGATCAGTTGAAAGCCAAGGGATACAAGCTCGCCGTCTGCACCAACAAGCTGGAGGGCCTTGCACGCACCCTGCTGGAGCGGCTGCAGCTCACCCATTATTTCGACGCCATCACCGGCGGCGACACATTCGCGGTGCGCAAGCCCGATGCCGGCCATCTGCTCGGCACGATCGAAAAGGCCGGCGGCGACCCGAAGCGTACGATCATGATCGGCGACAGCGCAAACGACATCCTCGTTGCGCGCAATGCCGCCATCCCCTCGATCGCCGTGCCCTTCGGCTATTCCGACGTTCCGATCGAAAGCCTGCAGCCGACGCGCATCATCAAGACCTTCAGCGAGCTCACGCCTGCGCTGGTGGACGAACTGATCGACACGGCCGACCTGCGCAACGCTGGCTAACATTTTCTGTCAAAACAGGGTTGTTTTGGCCGAAAACATCATCTCCCGATTGCCGAGATGGCGCGACGTCACTCGCTGGTTTAGCGAATCGCCAAGCCAATCAAATAGCGATCAAACACAGTCGCGGCGCCGTGATTTCATGTGAAAAAACGTGCGCGCGACTGTCAGATACTCTTCACAATCCGGCCTCAATTGAGGCGCGAACTTGCTCTTGCCGAGGGTAATGGACGTCACATTGTGTGCAACAATGGATTGAGGAGATCTGATATGCGCATTCAATTTGCAGCCGCCGCAGCCGTGCTTACCCTCTGCCTTTCCGGCGCCGCCTTTGCCCAGCCGATGTATTCCAACGACTATACCAACGACAGCGACGGTTTCGCTCCCGTCAAAGTTGCTCCGCCGAAGCCCGTTCACTACACGCAGCACAAGGCACCGGAATATTCCGACGACTACACCAACGACAGCGATGGTTTCGCTCCCGTTCGCGTCGCACCGCCGGTCGACAAGATGTCGACGGCAAGCATCAAGCCACTCCCCCCATGCGACTATTCGCCGAAAGGTCACGGCCTGCACACCGCAGGCGGCGACAGCGGCGCCTCGCATACCGATGCCTGCCGCGACGTCGGCACCAAGTAGACGCGAAAAAGCGAAAGGGCCGACGAAACGCCGGCCCTTTCTCAATATCAGCACCGCCTGATTCCGCGCTCAGCCGTTCACCGTCTCGCCGAAGACCGATTCGAACGATTCGCGAAGCAGCACATCCACATCATCCATCGTCACCGGCAGGCCGAGATCGACCAGGCTCGTGACGCCGTAGGCCGAAATCCCGCAGGGTACGATTCCCCCGAAATGATCGAGATCGGGTTCGACGTTGAGCGACAGCCCATGAAACGTTACCCATTTGCGCAAGCGGATGCCGAGTGCGGCGATCTTGTCTTCCGCCACCGTCCCATCGGGCAGCGGCGGCCTGTCGGGGCGACAGACCCAGACGCCGACGCGATCCTCGCGCCGCTCGCCGCGCACGTTCATCTCACCCAGCGTGCGAATGATCACCTCCTCCAGCGCCGCCACGAAGGCGCGAACATCCTGGCGGCGGCGTTTCAGGTCGAGCATCACATAGGCGACCCGCTGGCCAGGCCCATGATAGGTGTACTCCCCACCGCGCCCGGTGGCATGAACCGGGAAGCGGTCAGGCTGCACGAGATCGCGTGCATCTGCGCTGGTTCCGGCAGTATAGAGCGGCGGATGCTCAAGCAGCCACACCATCTCGTCGCCACCCTCGGCAATCGCTGCCACTTCCTGCTCCATGATATCCACAGCCTCCTGATAGGGCACCAGCCCATCGGAGATCCGCCAGCGCACCGGGCGCGAGCCCGCCTGTGGAAACATGGAAAAATCGAGGTCCGTTCGTAACATAGCCATTCCTTGCGGCCCGCAGCGCCTGTGATCGCGGGCTTTTTCGAGCATCTATATGGCTCCGAATTGCTGCCTTTACAAACGCTGTCACCTTCTTTGAAAAAATCTGTCACATGGCCCTTGTGTCCCGAAAAACCTTTTGCTACATGCTGCGTCGCCGGCACAAACCGGCACCTACCACGATGCGGTCGTGGCGGAATTGGTAGACGCGCAGCGTTGAGGTCGCTGTGGGGCAACCCGTGGAAGTTCGAGTCTTCTCGACCGCACCATCTCTCTCCTGAGGAGTGAGACCAGCCAGAGCAACTGGCTCCCGACGACGCGATATGTCGTCCGCGGCATCTCTTAACGAGAGATTTTATTGTCTATAACGGCTGGATCCCAGCCCAATGAAATTTCTCGAAGATGTCCGATAAAACCGACCTGCACAATCCTCTGCAAGGCATGGCGCTGATGGCCGGCGCAATGATCGTCCTCCCCGCCATGGATGCGATCGCCAAGTACATGGCGACGTTCGAGGGCATGTCGCCTGGACAGGTCACTTTCTACCGATTCTTTTTCCAGCTCGTCTGCACGCTGCCGATTCTCTTCATCATGTTCGGCTGGGGCGCGCTGTCGGCCAAGCGCCCCTGGATGAATTTGCTGCGCGGCGCGCTGCATGGGGCAGCCAGCCTCCTGTTTTTCGTTGCGGTCAAGTACATGCCGCTCGCCGACGTCTTCGCCATCTATTTCGTCGAACCCTTCATGCTCGCCGGCCTTTCGGCGCTTTTCCTCGGCGACAAGGTCGGCTGGCGGCGCTGGACGGCGATCGTGGTTGGATTCGGCGGCGCGATGATCGTCATCCAGCCGAGCTATGAAGTCTTCGGCCTCAAGGCGCTGCTGCCCGTCTGCTGCGCCTTCCTTTATTCGCTCTATCTTTTCCTCAACCGCGCCATCGGCAATGCCGATTCGCCTTTGACCATGCAGACCATGGCCGGCATCGGCGGCACGCTCTTCATGTCAGGCGCACTTTTGGTCGGAAACGGCATGGGCGTCAGCGATTTCGATGTCTCGCTCCCGACATCGATACTCGGCCTCGTATTGCTTCTGATTCTCGGCTCGCTCTCCGGCTACGTGCACATGATCGTCGTGCGGGCCTTCCGCATGGCGCCGCTCTCGCTTCTGGCGCCGTTCCAGTATTTCGAGATCATCTCCGCCACCATCTTGGGCTACGCCCTGTTCGGCGATTTTCCGAACCTCTCCAAATGGGTGGGAATCATGATCATCGTCGCTTCCGGCCTCTTCATCATCTGGCGCGAACGGGTGCAGGCGCGGGCCGCCAAACAGGCCTGAGCCGTAAACACCTTGTTAACTCCGCCTATTGAGAGAACATCAATTCGCTGGCGCTAGAAGAATCTTCGGCTTCATGATGAGGCCTGGAGAGAAAAGATGAGCGAAATTCGACTCGCTTTTCCGGCATGTGTCATCGCCGGAAAGCATCGACTTGGCGTGGAGGATATCGATCTTCTGCGCAGACACAGTTTTCCCGAGGGAATCAGGACCGCCGACGACGTCGTCGTCATGCTGGCACTGAACAATTCTTGCCCCGAGAAATGCCCCGAATGGAATAGCTATTTCGTGGAGCAGCTCGCGGCCTTCATCGTCCAATATAACTATCCGCAAGGCTCTCTCGACGAAATCAACGTCGCCTGGCTGATGCGCATGGTCTCGACCGACGGCATCGTCCATTCGGCCGTCGAGCTGGAGCTTGTGCTTCACGTCATCGAGATTTCGGCCTATGTGCCGGACGAGCTGCGCGCCTTTGCGCTCGATCAGCTGCGCCTCGCGCTGTCGGACAATCGCGGCGCCTATCACAAGAGCCGAGCCATCGATCGCCGGGGAATTACGAGGCAGGATGTGGATTACATCATGCGCATCCTGCGCGCGCTCAGCGACGGCGGTACCATAACGGTACAGGCGCTCACCTGGGCGGTGCTGATGCAAATCGGCGAAGAGACGCTTCCCGCGTCGAACCATCCGCGCTGGTCGCAGATCGTCTCGGCGCTCACCCTCACCGATTACGCCGAGGCACCGCGTCGCACCCGCTGGCTCCGGATCGTCGACGACAGGCTCGGAACAGAGGCGGCCGTCGCCTGATCGCCTCGCTGTTCTCCGTGCCCTATCCGTGATTGTGCGTTCCAGTCTTTATGCTTAAGACTCGGAACGCAGGTCACGGGTGGAGTCTTCATGTTCACGAAAATTCTGATCGCCAATCGCGGCGAGATCGCTTGCCGCGTCATCAAGACGGCGCGCCGCATGGGGGTTGCGACCGTCGCCGTCTATTCCGACGCCGACCGCGATGCGCTCCATGTCGAGATGGCCGATGAAGCCGTCCACATCGGCCCAGCCGCAGCCGCCGAGAGCTATCTGGTAGCAGAGAAAATCATCGACGCCTGCAAAAAGACCGGCGCTGAGGCCGTCCACCCCGGTTACGGCTTCCTCTCCGAGCGCGCCTCCTTCTGCGAGGCGCTGGAGAAGGAAGGCATCGTCTTCATCGGCCCGAAACCCAAGGCGATCAATGCCATGGGCGACAAGATCGAATCAAAGAAATTCGCGAGCGCCGCCAATGTCTCGACTGTCCCCGGCTATCTCGGCGTCATCGAAAATGCCGAGCACGCCGAAAAGATCGCCGCCGAGATCGGCTACCCCGTAATGATCAAGGCGTCCGCCGGTGGCGGCGGCAAGGGCATGCGCATCGCCTGGAGCGAGGCGGAAGTGCGCGACGGCTTTGACCGTGCCCGCTCCGAGGCCAGAAGCTCCTTCGGCGACGACCGCGTCTTCATCGAGAAATACGTCGTCGATCCCCGCCATATCGAGATACAGGTGCTGGCCGACGCCCACGGCAATGTCATCTATCTCGGCGAACGCGAATGCTCCATCCAGCGCCGCAACCAGAAGGTTGCCGAAGAGGCTCCCTCGCCCTTCCTCGATGAGGCCACCCGCGCCGCCATGGGCGAGCAGTCGGTGGCGCTCGCCAGGGCTGTGGATTACCAGAGTGCCGGCACCGTCGAGTTCATCGTCGATCGCGACCGCAATTTCTACTTCCTCGAAATGAACACCCGCCTGCAGGTCGAGCATCCCGTGACCGAACTCGTCACCGGCATCGATCTGGTCGAGCAGATGATTCGCGTCGCGGCGGGCGAGAAGCTCCCCTTCACGCAGGAAGACATCAAGCTCAACGGCTGGGCCGTCGAAAGCCGCATCTACGCCGAGGATCCCTACCGCAACTTCCTGCCCTCGATCGGCCGCCTGAGGCGCTACCGCCCACCGCAGGAAGGCAAGGCCGGCAACGCTATTGTCCGCAACGACACCGGCGTCTTCGAAGGCGCCGAAATCTCGATGTACTACGATCCGATGATCGCCAAGCTCTGCACTTGGGCGCCGACCCGCGCTGAAGCCGTCGAGGCCATGGGCGAGGCGCTGGATGGCTTCGTGGTCGATGGAATCGAACACAACGTCCCCTTCCTCTCCGCCCTGATGAAGCACCCGCGCTGGCGCGAGGGCCGGCTGTCCACCGGCTTCATCGCCGAGGAATATCCCGATGGCTTCGCGCCCGTGATGCCCGATGAGAGCCAACGCGGCACCCTTGCCGCCATCGCTCTCTCCGCCTCGCTGATCGAAGCCAACCGCCGCGAAACCTTCGCCGACCGGCTGCGCAGCGCCACCGATCCGCTCCGCGATCACTGGTGCGTTAGGCTTGGCGACGACTATATCGACGTGCGCCTGCTAGACGGCCTCGTGACCGTCCCCTTCGAGATGGAAATGGATATCGCCGGGCAAATTTTGAGCGTCGTCACCGACTGGAGACCGGGCGAGCCGGTCTGGCGCGGCAAGGTCGGCCGGCAGCCGGTCACCGCGCAGCTGCGCCCGATCCTCAACGGCGTCAGGCTGGATTGGCAGGGCCTGTCGATCAAGTCCAAGGTGTTGACGCCGCGCCATGCCGAACTCGACCGCCTGATGCCGGTCAAGCTACCGCCAGATACCTCCAAGCTCCTGCTCTGCCCGATGCCTGGCCTGGTCGTGTCGATCGCCGTCACCGAGGGACAGGAAGTGAAAGCCGGCGAGACGCTTGCCGTCGTCGAAGCCATGAAGATGGAGAACGTGCTGCGCGCCGAGCGCGACCTGGTTGTCGGCGTCGTCAACGCCAAGCCGGGCGAAAGCCTGGCTGTGGACGCCGTCATCATGGAGTTCGCCTGACCCGTTCCGGCACACCGCACCGTCACGTTCCGCTCCGCATTTATTAACGCGTCGACGCTAATATTAACCCATCCGGGCCATGCCGGATGGAGTGAATGATGAGTGTCATGCAATCCGCCCTGCTGCTGCTGTTTATCAATCTCGGCATGCTATGGCTTCTGATGCGAATGCCCCTGGGGCTTCGGACGCTGCATGTCAGCCGCTCCTTCGATTGCGCGCCGGAAACCCTCTGGAACGCCATGAACCCGATGGGCTCCAACGCCAGTTGGCACCATCAGGTGATATCAAGCCGCCAGGTGGAAATGGGCGGCAATGTTGTCGAGCAGACCTACCGCTATCAGGATAGAAACGACGCCCCCACTCGCCGCCTGCTCGCGATCGAGCCTCTGGCGGCCCTTGCCTCCAATGCGCAGGGCTTTCAGTCATCCATCGTCGATGACAGCACGCTCGACGCGTCCTTCTGGAAGGATTATCGCGAGCGCCGCATCATCCGGCCCACGGCAGACGGCCGCGCGGTTCTGGAAGTCGACCAGACCGATCGCTATCGCGGCCTCGCCTTCCTGATCTTCCGCTACGTGGCGCTCCACCGCGAAATGAAGGCGCTTGATGGCTGGCTGAAGACCGGTATCTCGCAGCCGCAGGGTTATTTCGAGCACCCGCTCGTGCAGGTCGCGCTCGCGATCCTGTCGACACTGCTTCTCTGGCCCTTCCTCGGCCTCACGCAGCGCGGCCTGATGATCTCGACCTTCCTCACGGTCGTGATCGCCCTCCACGAACTCGGTCACATGGCCGCCTACCGCATGTTCGGCCACACCTCTGTGCGCATGGTCTTCATTCCCTTCCTCGGCGGTATCGCCATCGGCAGCCGGCCGTACCGGTCGCTGTTCGAGGTCGCGACATGCGCGCTGATGGGATCGGGCATGTCGGCATTCCTGGTGCCGATCCTGGTGCTTGGCCATAGCTTCGCCGATCACGGCATCCTCCCTGCCGCCGCCGACGCGCCGATCCTCGTCTTCCTGTTGATCCTAGGCGCGTTCAACCTGCTCAATCTCCTACCCATGCAGCGCTTCGACGGTGGCCAAGTGCTGCGGCAGATATTCAGAACCCAGCGCTCGCAGATCCTCGCGAGCTTTCTGGTCACGCTCTGCATCCTCTGCGTCGGCGCCGAAATCGGGCTTCCCGCGCGCTATCTCGGCATCGGCCTCCTGGTCTTCACGGTCGTCAGCATCATCGGCGGCGGCTCCTTCAAGCCGCGCCAGAAACTCGAGGAAATGAACGGCGGCGAGCGCATGCTGGTCTCCTTCGGCCTCTACGCCGCCATCGCCATGCACGGCTACGCCGTCATCACCGCGATCGACCGGCTGTTTTGACGCAGATGGTATAAAGACCGGCGCAAGCCGCTCATCTGACAAGGATTTTACGAAGCAGCGCGGCTTTTTCCTTGAGCCGCGCTCCTTACGCGTGCAAAAGTCCGCCCGATCAAATCAGCATATTGGAGACTACCATGGACGTTCGCGCCGCTGTTGCCGTACAGGCAGGAAAACCACTCGAAGTGATGACCGTGCAGCTCGAAGGCCCCAAGGCCGGCGAAGTGCTGATCGAGGTGAAGGCCACGGGCATCTGCCACACCGACGACTTCACGCTCTCTGGCGCCGACCCGGAAGGCCTGTTTCCGGCCATCCTCGGCCATGAGGGCGCCGGCGTCGTCGTCGATGTCGGCCCCGGCGTCACCTCGCTGAAGAAGGGCGACCACGTCATTCCGCTCTACACGCCGGAATGCCGCGAATGCTATTCCTGCACCTCGCGCAAGACCAACCTCTGCACCTCGATCCGCTCCACCCAGGGCCAGGGCGTCATGCCTGACGGCACCTCGCGCTTTTCGATCGGCAAGGACAAGATCCACCACTACATGGGCTGCTCGACCTTCGCGAACTTCACCGTTCTGCCTGAGATCGCGCTCGCCAAGATCAACCCCGACGCCCCCTTCGACAAGGTTTGCTACATCGGCTGCGGCGTGACGACAGGCATCGGTGCCGTCATCAACACGGCGAAGGTCGAGATCGGCTCGACCGCGATCGTCTTCGGCCTCGGCGGCATCGGCCTCAACGTGCTGCAGGGCCTGCGCCTTGCCGGCGCCGACATGATCATCGGCGTCGACATCAA
>NZ_DDHH01000073.1:529-12536 GCF_002338015.1 Rhizobium sp. UBA1881 | reverse complement strand
AATCCTGCCCCCGCAACCAAATCTTTCCCAGAACACAATAAACCTGAGCCCTGTCGGCTCGCAGACTTATCCTGTAATAAGACAGCATGAGCACGTCCTTCCTGTTTTCCGGCCCCGACAACGCACCCGTGACGATCCTTCTCGCGCATGGTGCCGGCGGTGCCATGGATTCGGCGGGCATGGAGCGGTTTTCCGAGGCTCTGGCTGCGGCTGGAATGCGGGTCGTTCGGTTCGAGTTCGGTTACATGGCCGAGCGACGGCTGTCCGATCGACGTCCACCTCCGCCCAGGGCGGAGACGTTGATTCCTGAATATCTGGCGGCGGTGCGCGACCTTGGTGCCAGCGGTCCGCTTGTCATCGGCGGCAAGTCGATGGGTGGACGGATTGCCAGCATGGTTGCCGATGATCTTTATCGCTCGGGCGATATCGCGGGATTGCTGTGCCTTGGCTATCCGTTTCATCCGATGGGAAAGCCGGCGCAATTGCGCACGGCGCATCTGGGCGCGATCAGGACGCCGACGCTGATCTGCCAAGGAACACGGGATGCGTTCGGGACGCGAGAGGAGGTCGCGGGCTATTCGCTTTCGTCCGAGATCGAGATCTTCTGGCTCGAGGATGGCGATCACGATCTGAAGCCGCGCAAGGCTCTCTCCGGCTTCTCGGCGGCGGATCATGTGGCGGCGATGGCATCGCGGGTCGGTGCATGGGCGTCTGGCCTGCAGCGCTGATCCGGCTTTTCTAAAACACTCTACACTTGACTAACTGCGCCCGCTTCTGCATCTTGGCGTTGTAATATCAGCATGCGATCCGATCAGTGTCTGCCGAGGGGGAACATTGTGAGAGATGGTGCCGGTTGCGGCGTGTTCGTCGTTTTATTGTCCGCATTGTTATCCGTCTTGGGGGCTGGGACGCCTGTCCTTGCGGATGACCTCAAGATCGCCATGCCGAACTGGCCGTCCGGCCAGGCAACGGCGTTCATTCTCAAGGTCGCGATCGAGAAAGAGTTCAAACAGCCTGCTCTCGTCCAGGAAATGGGTACGCTCAATGCCTTTGCCGGGCTGGAGAAGGGGAGCGTCGACATTCACCCGGAGGTCTGGCAGCCCAATCTCGCCGATGTCATCGAAAAATTCGTGACCGAGAAGGGCGTGGTCGTTCTGGCTAAGCACATGGTTCCTGCGTGGCAGGGCATCTGCGTGACGCCCGCGGCGGCCGAGAAGGGGATCACTGATATCACCGATCTCAGCGATCCCGACAAGACCAGCCTTCTCGATACCGATGGTGACGGCAAGGGGGAGATGTGGATCGGCGCGCCGACTTGGTCCTCGACGGGGATCGAGCGCGTGCGGGCGAACAGCTATGGTTACGCCAAGACGATGACGCTGGTGGAGGCCGAGGAGGAGGTGGCGATGGCCGGCATCGATGCCGCGGTCGCGACCGGCCAGCCGGTGGTGTTCGCCTGCTATGCGCCGCATTTCGTCTTCGATCTGCACAAGATCGTTCGGCTTGAAGAGCCAAAGCACGATGCGGCAAAATGGTCGTTGGCAAGTGCGACCGATCCGCTCTGGATCAAGAAATCGTCGGCGTCGACGGCCTGGGATACGGCGACCTTCCGTATCGCCTATTCAACAGCGCTTGCCAGCAAGCACCCCGAAATCGCGGCCTTCCTCGAAAAGGTCGACCTGACTCCGGAGGAGGCGACGGCGATGAGCTATGCGCTCGAGGTGGAGCGGCAGGCGCCGCTCGGCTATGCCAAGGCATGGGTGGAGCGCAACGCGGCGCGGATCGATGGGTGGGCGAAGCCATGAGGGCGCGGTCTTCTTTTCTGGCGACATGCGGTGGGGCGTTCGGTTGGGTAACCCGGCGCTTGCGCAGGAGGCTGCCGGTTGTGGCGGCCGCGTTGCTGCTTGCGCCCGTCATCGTGCTGGCGCAGACGCAGATCTATGATGCCAAGACGCGGACATGGGTCGATTACGACAACAAGAAAGCCCGGCAATATTACGCGCGCAACAAGCAATCGCCGGAGGCCTTTCGCAGGCAGATCGTGACGTTCCGGACCGCGGAGCCGCCGGGGACGATCATCATCGACGGCAACCAGCATTTTCTCTACCTCGTGCAGCCGGGCGGGCAGGCGATCCGCTACGGCATCGGCGTCGGCCGCGACGGCTTCGGCTGGGCCGGGATCGTGCGTGTCGGGCGCACGGCCGAATGGCCGGTATGGACGCCGCCCGCCGAAATGGTGGCCCGCGATGCCAATGCGGCCAAATGGGCGGCCGGCATGCCGGGTGGGCCGGACAACCCGCTCGGGGCGCGGGCGCTTTATCTCTACGCCGGCGACCAGGACACGATCTACCGCATTCACGGCACGGCCGAGCCATGGACGATCGGCCTCGACGTGTCGTCCGGGTGCATCAGGCTCAACAATGACGACGTGACGGACCTGCATTCGCGGGTGCAGATCGGCGCCAAGGTCATCGTGCTCATGCAGGGGGCCGCGCTTTACAAGGGTATCTGATCGATCACGCCGGCATTGGCCGGGGATTGATCAGGCCTGATATCATCAACGTCTGGAGGGGACAGATGTCGAGAGAAGACTTGAAGCGAGGCGGTCGAGCTCTTCTGGGCCTGGCCGGACTGTTGTCGTTGGGCGCCTGTACGCCCGCGCCGCCGCCACCAGAAGCCATGGCGCGCACAACACTGATGACGGCGCCGGCCGATTTGCAATTGCTTTGCGCCAATGCGGTGACGAGCAGCGCCGGAGCCGGTGTCAAGGTCTTGCCGACAGGCTCGCGGCTGCAGCCTGACGGGACATTCGCCGTCGATCTGGATGCAGGGGGTAAGAAATACTCCTGCATCGTCGACAACAACGGTAGCGTGCGGTCGGTGACGCCCGTCTGAGCGCCGCACGGAGCGCATCGAGCCTGGCTTGTGAAGACCAAGGCTCCGGCCGCCGTCAGACGGCGTCGAGCGTCAGTGTGACTTTACCGAAGCGGGGGCAGCTGGCCTCCAGCGTGATCTCGCCGGTCAGGCCCGTGGTCTCGATCCAGAGACCGGCTGTGCCACCCTGGAGCGGGATGGTGCTGGGGCCGACGATCTTTGCCGGGCCGGTGAGAGATATCGTCACCACTTCGTTGAGGAAGGGCAGGCGCTGGCCCTGCTGGTCCAGCGCGCGCAACACGACACGGGTGGTGTCGCGTTCGCGTGCCTTCAGCCGGGTGCTGTCGGCCACCACCTGCAGTGTCGTCGGCAAAGGATCGGCGACCAGCGTCAACTGCGCGACGGCTGCGCCGTCGACATAGCCGGTGAAGCTGCCGTCGATCCATTTCTGGCCCCAGATGCCGAGTTCGTCGGCGGTGAAGTGACGGTGGTCGAAGACGACGGGCGGATGCGGCAGGTGCGGGAAGTTCTCGTAGTCGGGGCCGACGCGTTTGGTTACCGATCCATAGGTCAGCTCGACCTCGTCGCAATTGGTCAGCACGATCAGCGGGAGCACACCGCCGATGTTGCGCTCACCGCGCGCCCAGAAGGTCACCGGCTTCATGATGACGTCTTCGGAGGGTTCGCACTGGCTGGCATAAGCGTAAGCGGCGAATTTCGGTTCGCGGAACATGTCCATGACGCCGTGGTAGCAGATGCGGTCACCTGAGCCGAAATCCTTGTGGGTGTTGTAGTCGAACATGCACCAGCCGATGGCGCCCGCTATGTCGGGATCGCCATAGGCGGCGTTCAGCACTTCGAGGTGGCGGCGGACATGTTCGGCCTGGCGCGCTTCCTGGTCGTAGATCTTGGTCGGGTACATGTGACCGCCGAATTCGGTGATCATGTAGGGCACCTTGTAGGAGAGGCCGGTGCTCTCCTGCTGCGGGCGCAGCGGCGTGCGCGGGCGGTTGGCGCCCGGCAGCTCCTCGTTGCCGAGGATGAAGTCGTTCATCGTGTAGACGTCCTCGAGCAGCTCGCTATCGGTGATGTAGCGAACGCCGCCGGTCGGTCGGGTGGGGTCTAGCTCGCGGGCAAGCCGGTTGGTCTCGGCATAGAAATGGTGGCTGTCCTGGCTCTCGTTGATGCGCACGCCCCAGATGACGATCGACGGATGGTTCCAGTCGCGCTCGATCATCCGGCGGACGTTGCGGATGGATTCATGCTGCCATTCCTGGTCGCCGATGTGCTGCCAGCCGGGGATCTCCTCGAACACGAGCAAACCGATCTTGTCGCAGCGGTCAAGAAACCACTTCGACTGCGGATAGTGCGAGGTGCGGACCATGTTGCACTTCAGCACGGATTTCATGATATCGGCGTCGCGTTCCTGGGCGGAGCGGCCGGCGGCGTAGCCGACATAGGGGAAGGACTGGTGGCGGTTGAGGCCGCGCAGCTTCAGCGGGCGGCCGTTCAGCTTGAAGCCTTCAGGGGTGAATTCGGCGGTACGGAAGCCGAAGCTGGTCGTCAGTCTGTCGGAACCGTGGCTGGTCTTCAGCTCCACCGTCATCTGGTAGAGTTCCGGATTGTCGATATCCCAGAGAGCGATACCGGTCAGGCCGCTGAAATCAAGTGTGGCGTCGTCGCCGGTCGTGTCTGATGATGCGGTGGCAAGCACATTGCCATCGATATCGGCGAGCGAGGCGGTCAGCGTTCCCAGGAAGTGTACGTTGCGGGGATTGGAGAGATGGACGCGGACGGAGGCGGACTTTTCTTCCGAGAGCACATCCGTGGTCTCGATCTTGACGTTCTGGATCGAGACGGGGTCGGTGACCTTCAGCCAGACTTCGCGATAGATGCCGGCGTAAGTCAGGTAATCGATCGCGCCGCCGAAGGGCGGGATGGCGGGGTTCTCGCTGCCGTCTATGGTGACTGATATCAGGTTGTCGCCGCGTTGCAGGCCGTTGGTCAGGCGCGCCTCGAAGGGGGTATAGCCATCCTTGTGGGCGATGATTTCCTCGCCGTTCAGATAGACCACGGCGTCGGCCATGGCGGCGTCGAACACAAGCGAGACCTCGCGGCCCTCGAATTCCGGCATCCAGCGCAGCAGTTTCTGATAGGTGAAAGCACGCTGATAGCTCGCTTCATCGAAATAGTTGAACGGGAGTTCGACCGCCGTATGCGGCAGGTTGACGATGAAGCGGCCGTCGAAATCGCGCAGCAGATGCTGGCCGGCACCCTGATGGAAAGCCCAGGATTCGTTATAGGGAACGATGGAACGCATGTCAGTTTCTCACGGCAGTAACGGTATCGGGGACGGAGGCGCAGCGAGGCGCCACAAGCGGTCTCGACTGCGCGTTCAATGTCAGTTTTGGCTTACGGGTACTGGGCGCCGTTGGTCGTTAAGTAAATGGCGTAGACCGATTGCGTCGCGGTTATGAACAGGCGGTTCTTCTTCTGGCCACCGAAGGTGATGTTGGAGACCGTCTGCGGAACCTTGATCTTGCCGAGCAGAGTGCCGTCTGGCGCGAAGCAGTGAACGCCGTCGGCGGCACTGCTCCAGAGGTTGCCTGCGACGTCGAAGCGGAAGCCATCGGGCACGCCGTTGTCGATCGAGCAGAAGTAGCGGCCGTTGGTCAGCTTGCGGTCGTCGATCACGTCGAAGACTCGGATGTGGCGCGGCACCTCGTGGTTCGAGGAGCCTGAATCGGCGATATAGAGCTGCTTTTCATCCGGCGAAAAGGCGAGGCCGTTGGGCTGGATGAAGTCGGTGGCGACCGCTTCGATTTCGCCGGTTCCGGCATCGATGCGGTAGACGTTTCTGGTCTCCTGCTCGGGCTCGGCCTTGTGGCCTTCATAGTCGGACATGATGCCGTAGCTTGGATCGGTGAACCAGATGGAGCCGTCGGAGCGGACGACGACGTCGTTGGGCGAATTCAGCCGCTTGCCCTTGTAGCGATCGGCGAGCACGGTGATGCGGCCATCCGGCTCGGTGCGGGTCACGCGGCGGCCGCCATGTTCGCAGGATACCAGCCGGCCCTGGCGATCGCGGGTGTTGCCGTTGACGTAGTTGGATGGGGAGCGGAAGACCGAGGCGCCGCCATCGGGCACCCAGCGCATGATGCGCTCGTTGGGAATGTCGCTCCAGAGCAGGCAGTTGAGATCGGAGAACCAGACGGGACCCTCGGCCCAGCGGCATCCGGAATAGAGTTCCTCCAGCCTGGCGCTGCCCGCGATCAGGCGATTGAAACGATCATCACGGATGTCATAAAGCGCATCTTGCGACACAGGCTGCTCCTCCCAAAGCGATTTGATCTCCTTCGTAAACGTAAACGACGCCGCGTGCCAGAGCCCGGCCGCGCAAAAGGCCGAGGCTCCGGCATTTTTGGACCTGGCATGTTTCAGAGTGGCGCCTGTGGGTGTGGCGAGCCGTCGTAAGCACCCCAGATCGATTGGTCGAAACAGATCATCGAGCCGGTCATCAGGCCGGATTCCTGTGATGAGAGATAGGCGCAGGCGCGGGCCACTTCCTCGGGGTCGACCAGGCGGCCGAAGGGCTGGGCGGCGGCGGCTTCGTCCAGCCAGTTGGCGGCGGCGCCGTGGAACTCGCGCTGGATACGGTCCTCGCCTTCCGAGGCCATCCAGCCGATGTTCAATCCGTTGACGCGGATGCGGTTGCGCAGCAGCGCATAGGCGGTGTTCTTGGTCAGCGTTTCCAGCGCGCCCTTGGAGGCGCAATAGGCGGCGATGAAGGGCTGGCCCGCCTTGGCCGACATCGAGCCGATGTTGACGATCGTGCCCTCGGTGTTTTCGCGGCGCATGATTTGCACGCTTTCCTGGATCAGGAAGAAGGGCGCGCGCACGTTGATCGCGAACATGGTGTCGAAGAGCTCGGGGCTGGTGTCGAGAATGGTGCCGCGATCGGTGGTGGCGGCGGCGTTGACCAGCGCATCGACGCGGCCGAAAGCCTTGTCGCAGGCCTTTACGACCTTGCTGGCATCCTCGACCCTGGAGAGATCGGCCTGGACATAGACCACCTCCGCGCCGGTAGCGCTGGCGATCTCCTCGGCCTTGGCGCGGCCCTTCTCGGCGTTGCGACCGCAGATGACGATGCCCTTGGCGCCGCGCTCGGCAAAAAGCCGGGCGATGGTGGCGCCGAGGCCCTGCGTGCCGCCGGTAACGATGGCGATCTTGCCGTCGAGGCGGCTGTGGTCTGCGCTCATATATGTTCCTCCCTATGATCTGTGACTGATGATGCGCGAATGGCCCCTCGCGACGCGAGAGGCCTTTTGTCGTTGTTGCTATTGAATGCCGTGCTCGTGCTCAGCTCAGCTTCTTCTCCGCCTGTTTCGCCAGCGCTTCGGCAAACATCTCGTCGCTCCAGCCCGCCGCCAATGCCTCGTGCATCAGCTGCGCCTGCGTCTTCGGTGCGAGGCCGCCGACCGGTGGGTCGCGGTCGAGATTGGTCGGGAAGGAATAGCCCTCGGCGCAGGCAGCCACCGCATTGGCGATTTCTGATTGTGAGAGCGTGTCGGAAAGCTGCTTCAGGGCCGGGAAGAGGGTGGTGCTCATGCGCTGCCGGTCGACCGTTTCCATGGCGCGGCCGAAGGCGGAGGAGACTTGCAGCAGGTTGGCGACGCGCTTGATATCGGCCGAGCGGTTGGTGCCGGCGGCATGAAAGAGCGCCGGGTTGAAGAAGACGACATCGCCCTTCTTCAGCGGCAGCTGGACGTGGTTCTTATCGAAATAGTCGCGGAATTCCTGGCGCTTGAGGGCGAGATATCCCGGCACATAGGTCTGGCTGTTCGGCAGGAAGAGCGTCGGCCCGCTCTCAAGCGGCATGTCGCAATGGGCGACCGCGCCCTGCAGCGTCAGCACCGGCGAGAGCCTGTGGACGTGCACGGGGAACTGCTGGATCACTTCGGAAGACTGGAAGCCGAGGTGATAATCGCGGTGCGCGGATTGGGCGGCACCACCGGGGTTCACGCGGTTGACCTGCGCGGTCATCTGGTAGCTCGGGCCGAGCCATGCCTGGCTTGCCAGCGCCACGATCGGGTTGGCGTAGTATTCGGCGAAATTGTCGGGGTCGGCGAGGCAGTGCTTTTCGAGCGAGTTCCAGATTCGGTCGTTGGCACCGGCCTTGGCGAAGTGATCACCGCCGCCGGTCGACGTGCGGTGCTGCTCGGTGATGATGTCGTCGAAGATCTTGCTGGCGCGGTCGATGACGCCGGTGTCCTCGTAGGCGCCGGTGAAGACGACGACGCCGGGGCCTTCGGCGAAGGCTTCGCAAATCTCGGCCAAGAGCGCGCGCTTGCCCTCGGGATCGGCGATGACGGCCCTGACATTGCGGCTGTCGTAGATCAGCACGTTTTTCTCGACCGCAGCGGCGTTCGGATAGTCGGCGAGCGATGTCGTCTTTTCGGCCAGCGCCCGGAAGTCGTCGAGATCGCAGGCATCCTCGGTGAGCCAGACGCGGTCGGCACGCAGCTTCTGCAGATTGTCGGTTTTCATCAGATGCTCCTCCATTCCTGATGAAGGCACTATACGGCGCGGCGAGGGCCGTGATAGATCAGAAAGCCATCAAAAATACATCAGATTGGATCGGAGCCTGACGGCATGGCGCATGTCTTTCTCGTCAAGGATATCGCCTTTCAGGCGGGCTTGAGCACGGCAACCGTGGACCGGGTGCTGAACGGCCGGCCGGGCGTGCGGCGGCAGACGGAGCTGCGGGTGCGAGCGGCCATCGCCGAGCTTGAGAAGCAGCAGACGGAGGTGGCAGCAGGCGGGCGGACGATCGCGATCGATATCGTGATGGAAACGCCGGAGCGTTTCAGCACGACGGTCCGCGCCGCCTTCGAGGCTGAAGTCGCGACCTTTCTGCCGACGGTGTTTCGCTGCCGCTTTCATTTCGCCGAGGTGATGAAGCCGGCGGAGATCGTCCAGCTTCTCGACCGGATACGGCTGCGCGGCACCAAGGCTGTCGTGCTGAAGGCGCCCGACGTGCCCGAGATCGACGCCGCCGTATCACGGCTGGAGGAGGCGGGCATCCCCGTGGTGACCCTGGTGACCGACCTGCCCAATTCGGCGCGGATCGCCTATGCCGGGGCAGACAACCGGGCAGCCGGCGAGACCGCCGCCTATCTGATCGGCGAGCGGTTTGCCGGCGCGCCGGGTCGGGTGCTGGTGACGCTCTCGAGCGGGCGGTTCCGTGGCGAGGAGGAGCGCGAGATCGGCTTTCGTCGTGTCATCCGCGAGCGATACCGTGAGATCGGTATCACCGAGATCAGCGAAGGGCATGGAACGGACGCGGCAACCGGCATTCTGGCGGCGCGGGCGATTAAGGCCGACGAGACGATCGACGCGGTCTATTCAATCGGCGGCGGCAATCGCGCGGTGCTGGCGGCCTTCGAGGCGGCCGGTCGGCCGATCCGGGCGTTTGTCGCGCATGATCTCGATGCCGATAATCGCGCGCTCTTGAAAGCCGGCAAGATCGGCTTCGTGCTGCATCACGACCTGCGCTCCGATGCGCGTACGGCGTTCCGCGCTGTGATGAGCCGCAGTGTTTCCGGGCGTATCGCGCCGACGTCCTTGTCGGCGGTGGAAATCATCACACCTTACAATATGCCGGCTGCGACATGATGTTTAGCGGCTTTGCCGTTCCTTCGGTCGTCAAATCACGGTAAAGCTTGCGTATCAGACAAGGTGACTATGGCATGGAATACGGTGATATCGGTACGGTTGCGACGTGGCTGACGGAGCAGGGGCTGAATGGCGCGACTGAAACCGAGCTGCTGACCGGCTTCTGCGATACCTGCCGCAGGCTTGGCCTTCCGCTCGACCGCAGCCTGGCGCTGATGGATACGCTGCACCCGGTGCATGAGGGGCGCGCTTTTCGCTGGGATAGCGAGCAGGATGTCGAGCCCGAATTTGCTTATGGCCCGATGGGCGGCGATGGAAACTCGCTGGAAAACTGGCAGCGCTCGGCCTTCTACCATCTCTGGACGGGCCCCGAGAACGAGGTTCGCCGGCGGCTGGCGTTCGGCGATCCGGCGGATTTCTACATGCTGGATACGATGCAGGCCGAGGGACATACCGATTTCGTCGCGATGGTGCGCAAGTTCGACAAGGCCGGCACGATCGGCGAGATGGACTGCTTCTTCGTGCATTTTGCTACACGCCATCAGGAAGGGTTTTCCGATCATCACATGATGGTGCTGCGCAAGCTGGCTCCGGTTCTGGCGCTGGCGATCAAGTGTATCGGGCTCGGGCGTATCGCCCGCACGATCGCCGAGGTCTATCTCGGCGAGGATGCGGCGCGCCAGGTGCTGGATGGCAAGATCAGCCGAGGTAAGTCGGAGCGGATTTCGGCGGTGCTGTGGTTCTCGGACCTCGTGAACTACACGAAGATCTCCGACAGCGCCTCGCCTGAGGAAATCCTGCCGATGCTGAACGCCTATAGCGATCTCGTCATTACGGCGGTGCATGAGGCTGGCGGCAATGTGCTGAAGCTGATCGGCGACGGGGTGCTGGCGATCTTCAAGGCCGACGCGCCGGCGGACGCCTGTTCGGCGGCGCTGAAGGCCGAGCGGATGTTGCACGAGAGACTGGTGACGCTGAACAACGAGCGCGCCTTCGAGGAGCGGCCGACCACCGACGTCTATATCGGCCTGCATATCGGCGACGTGTTCTACGGCAATATCGGCAGCCAGGAGCGGCTCGACTTCACGGTCATCGGTCCTGCCGTCAACGAGGTCAGCCGCATTGCGTCGCTTTGCCGGTCCGTCGATTTCAACGTGCTGATGTCGTCCGATTTCGCCGCTGCCGTGCCTGAAGCCGAGCGCGGCGGGCTGGCCTGCGTCGGGCGCTACGCGCTGCGCGGCGTGCAGCGGCCGCAGGAGCTCTTCACGCTGGAGACTGCCGGTACCATCCGCTGATCAGCGCAACAATCCCTGTCCGCCATCGATCCAGACGGGCGTGCCGGTGATATGGCGGGCGCGGTCGCTGGCGAGGAACAATATGGTTTCGGCCACATCCTCGCTGCGGCCGGCTTCGCCGCCGGTGATCGGGATCTCGCCTTCAGGCCAGACGACGGGGATGCCGCTTTCCTTTCGGTGGCGAGCGCTGGTGTTGTCGCTGATATCGGTGTCGATGGCGCCGGGGCAGACGGCGTTGACGCGGATGCGGTGCTTGCCGAGTTCCAGCGCGAGCTGCTGCACCATCGCTACCTGGCCGGCCTTGGTTGCGGTGTAGGCCGTGGCGCCGGGTGTGGTGAAGGTGCGGGTGCCGTTGATCGACGAGACGACGACGATCGCGCCACCGCCGGCCGATTTCAAATGCGGCACGGTCAGATGCAGCGTCAGATAGGTGCCGCGCAGGTTAACCGCGATGGTCTTGTCCCATTCGTCGGGCCTGAGATCGTCGATCGGCGCCCAGACGCCGTTGATGCCGGCATTGGCGACGACGATATCCAGACCGCCGAAGGTGTTGACGACGGTATCGACGGCTTTGCGCATGGCGGCTTCGTCGCTGGTGTCCGATATCAGCGCAATCGCCTCGCCGCCGGCCGCCACTATCTCATCGCGTGTTCTGGATATCTCGCTTTCGGTGCGGCTCAGCACGGCAACCTTGGCTCCTTCGGCCGCCAAAGCCAGGGCAGTTGCCTTGCCGATGCCCGAGCCGGCGCCGGTCACCAATGCGATCCTGTCCTGCAGTTCCATGTCGGCGCTCCCGCTTTCTCGTGCTTTCAAACCCAATGTTCCAGCATGGACTTGGTTCCGCGGTGTCGCGTGGCGATGGCGGCGGCCGGCGCAATCAAATTTTACAAGACTGTCGCCTTCCTGGATTAGAGACTTATATGCTCGGGCGAAGGGGTTTTCGCGCCTCTTGACCGGATGACGCGGCGGGTCGCCGCGTTGGAGAACACTCAGTCCAACAGGAGAACGGCATGCAGATCAATCGCACAGGTTCCGCACAGTGGTCGGGCGGCATCAAGGACGGCAAGGGTCAGATCTCGACGCAGAGCGGCGCGCTCAAATCCTACCCTTATGGCTTCGCCAGCCGCTTTGAAGGTCTCCCCGGCACCAATCCCGAAGAGCTG
>NZ_DDHH01000073.1:0-382 GCF_002338015.1 Rhizobium sp. UBA1881 | reverse complement strand
TCCCGAAGAGCTGATCGGCGCCGCCCATGCCGGCTGCTTCACCATGGCGCTGTCGCTGATCCTCGGCGAGGCCGGCTTTACAGCGACCAGCATGGAAACGACGGCGAAGGTGACGCTCGAGAGCGTCGAGGGCGGCTTTGCAATCAGCGCCATCCTGCTGACGCTGCGCGGTACGGTCCCCAACTGCGACGAGAAGACCTTCATCGAGCTGGCCGGCAAGGCCAAGGCTGGTTGCCCGGTTTCCAAGGCGCTGGCTGCGGTGCCGATCACGCTGGATGCACAGCTGGCGTAGGCTGGTATTTATCGATGGTTTGAGATGCCGCGGTGCTTTGTGCCGCGGCATTTTTTGTTTGTGGGTGTGGGAAGACCCCTCCCCAACCCC
>NZ_DDHH01000129.1:16223-16566 GCF_002338015.1 Rhizobium sp. UBA1881 | reverse complement strand
GACGATGACGTTTTCCTTCAGACCCTGCAGGCCGTCGGTCTTGCCGGCGATCGCAGCTTCCGTCAGCACCTTCGTCGTCTCCTGGAAGGACGCGGCGGAGATGAAGGACGGCGTCTGCAGCGATGCCTTGGTGATGCCGAGCAAAACCGGCTCGCCATAGGCAGGCTTCTTGCCCTGTTCGATCAGGCCGTCGTTGACGTCCTCAAGCTCGATACGGTCGACGTTGTCGCCGACGATATAGGTCGAGTCGCCTGCATCGGTGATTTCCACCTTCTGCAGCATCTGACGGACAATCACTTCGATGTGCTTGTCGTTGATGACAACGCCCTGCAGACGATAGACT
>NZ_DDHH01000129.1:8158-15988 GCF_002338015.1 Rhizobium sp. UBA1881 | reverse complement strand
CGTCGAGGATGTAGTCACCCTTTTCGATATAGTCACCTTCCATCAGATGGAACGGCTTGCCCTTCGGGATCAGGTACTCGACCGGCTCGACACCGTCTTCCGCCGGCTCGATGATGACGCGACGCTTGTTCTTGTAGTCGCGGCCGAGGCGGATCGTACCATCGATCTCAGCGATGATGGCGTGGTCCTTCGGACGACGAGCTTCGAACAGTTCGGCAACACGCGGCAGACCACCGGTGATGTCCTTGGTCTTGGCGCTTTCCAGCGGCGAACGTGCAAGCACGTCACCCTGGGAAACCTTCTGACCAGGCTCGACCGACAGGATCGCGTCAACCGACAGCTGGAAGCGGGCATCAGCACCGCGCGGCAGCTTCATGACGCTACCGCTGGCGTCCATGATGACGATCGACGGCTTGAGGTCCGAACCGCGCGGGGTCGAACGCCAGTCGATAACCTGACGCTTGGTGATACCCGTGGATTCGTCGGTCGCTTCGAGAACGGAGAGACCATCGACGACGTCTTCGAACTGAACGGTACCCGAGACTTCCGTCATCATTGGACGGGTGTACGGATCCCACTCTGCCAGACGCTGACCGCGCTTGACCTTGTCGCCATCATCGACGTGCAGCTTCGAACCGTAGGCGACGCGCTGCGAAGAGCGTTCGACGCCACGCTCGTCGAGAATGGTGACCGCCATGTTGCGGCCCATAGCGACGAGAACACCGTCAGAGTTGCGCAGCAAGTTGCGGTTCTTCATTTGCACGGTACCTTCGTACGATGCTTCGAGGAACGACTGGTCGACCACGTTCGCCGTACCACCAAGGTGGAACGTACGCATGGTGAGCTGCGTGCCCGGCTCGCCGATCGACTGCGCGGCGATGACGCCAACGGCTTCACCCATGTTGACAGGTGTACCGCGGGCAAGGTCACGACCGTAGCAGATCGAGCAAACGCCGGTCTGAACTTCGCAGGTCAGTGCCGAACGGATACGGATCGACTGGATACCGGCCTTCTCGATCTCGATGACATCGGGCTCGAGGATCATCTTGCCGGCATCGACGATACGTTCGCCGGTGACGGGATGATCGATATCGTCGAGCGCGGTACGACCGAGAACGCGAACGCCAATCGATGCCACGACCTGACCAGCATCGACGATGGCGGTCATGGTGAGGCCCTTGTCGGTGCCGCAATCCACGAGGTTGACGATGCAATCCTGCGCGACGTCGACGAGACGGCGGGTCAGGTAACCCGAGTTTGCCGTCTTCAGAGCGGTGTCTGCGAGACCCTTACGGGCACCGTGGGTCGAGTTGAAGTACTCGTTAACGGTCAGACCTTCCTTGAAGTTCGACGTGATCGGCGTCTCGATGATTTCACCCGACGGCTTGGCCATGAGGCCGCGCATGCCGCCCAGCTGGCGCATCTGGTTCGGAGAACCACGGGCACCCGAGTGCGACATCATGTAGATGGCGTTCATCTGCTTCTGGCGACCCGTTTCCGGATCGAACTCGACGGCCTTAATGCGGGCCATCATGTCCTCGGCGACCTTTTCGGTTGCCTTACCCCAAGCGTCGACGACCTTGTTGTACTTCTCACCCTGAGTGATCAGGCCGTCGTTGTACTGCTGCTCGTATTCCTTGACCAGGTTTTCGGTGTCGCCGACGATCTTCGCCTTCGAGTCCGGGATAACCATGTCGTCCTTGCCGAACGAAATGCCGGCGCGGCAGGCGTGGGTGAAGCCGAGCTGCATGATGCGGTCGCAGAAAATGACCGTGTCTTTCTGGCCGCAATGACGGTAGACCGTGTCGATCATCTTGGAGATGTTCTTCTTGGTCATTTCCTGGTTGCAGATGTCGAAGGTCACCTTGCCGTTCTTCGGCAGGAGTTCGCCGATGAGCAGACGGCCAGGGGTCGTTTCGTAGATCTTCGAGTAGGGCTTGCCATCCTCGTCGATCGACTTGAAGCGGCCGCGGATCTTGGAGTGCAGCGTCACGACCTTGTTTTCAAGCGCGTGATGCAGTTCGCCCAGATCGGAGAAGGCCATGCCTTCGCCCGGTTCGTTCTGGTTCATGATCGCGAGGTAGTACAGGCCGAGAACCATGTCCTGCGACGGAACGATGATCGGTGCACCGTTTGCAGGGTGCAGGATGTTGTTCGTCGACATCATAAGGACGCGGGCTTCGAGCTGGGCTTCCAGCGACAGCGGCACGTGAACGGCCATCTGGTCACCGTCGAAGTCGGCGTTGAAGGCCGTGCAGACGAGCGGGTGCAGCTGGATAGCCTTGCCTTCGACCAGGATCGGTTCGAAGGCCTGGATGCCCAGGCGGTGCAGCGTCGGTGCGCGGTTCAGGAGAACCGGATGCTCGCGGATAACCTCGTCGAGGATATCCCAAACTTCCGGCTTTTCCTTCTCAACCAGCTTCTTGGCCTGCTTGACGGTCGAGGAGTAACCCTTGGCGTCGAGGCGGGCGTAGATGAACGGCTTGAACAGTTCGAGCGCCATCTTCTTCGGCAGGCCGCACTGGTGCAGCTTCAGTTCCGGGCCGGTCACGATGACCGAACGGCCGGAATAGTCGACGCGCTTGCCGAGCAAGTTCTGACGGAAGCGGCCCTGCTTGCCCTTGAGCATGTCGGACAGCGACTTCAGCGGACGCTTGTTGGCGCCGGTGATGACGCGGCCACGGCGGCCGTTGTCGAACAGCGCGTCCACAGATTCCTGCAGCATGCGCTTTTCGTTGCGGATGATGATGCCCGGAGCGCGCAGTTCGATCAGGCGCTTCAGACGGTTGTTACGGTTGATGACGCGACGATAGAGATCGTTCAGGTCGGAGGTCGCAAAGCGGCCGCCATCAAGCGGAACCAGCGGGCGCAGGTCCGGCGGGATGACTGGGACGACCTTCATGATCATCCATTCCGGGCGGTTGCCGGACTCCATGAAGTTCTCGACGATCTTCAGGCGCTTCATCAGCTTCTTCTGCTTGAGATCCGACGTGGTGTCGGCCAGATCCGAGCGCAGGTCGCCCGCAATCTTCTCAAGGTTCATCGATGCCAGCATTTCGAAGATGGCTTCAGCGCCGATCATGGCGGTGAACTGATCTTCGCCGTACTCGTCGACGGCAAGCATATATTCTTCTTCCGTCAGGAGCTGGTGCTCCTTGAGCGCGGTGAGGCCCGGCTCGGTGACGATGTAGTGTTCGAAGTAGAGAACGCGCTCTACATCCTTCAGCGTCATGTCGAGCAGCGTCGAAATGCGCGAAGGAAGCGACTTCAGGAACCAGATGTGGGCAACGGGAGCGGCGAGCTCGATGTGGCCCATGCGCTCACGGCGAACGCGCGACAGCGTAACTTCGACGCCGCACTTTTCGCAGATGATGCCCTTGTACTTCATGCGCTTGTACTTGCCGCACAAGCATTCGTAGTCCTTGATCGGTCCGAAGATGCGGGCGCAGAACAGACCATCGCGTTCAGGCTTGAACGTACGATAGTTG
The DNA here is from genome assembly GCF_002338015.1 of Rhizobium sp. UBA1881. Classification (NCBI taxonomy): domain Bacteria; kingdom Pseudomonadati; phylum Pseudomonadota; class Alphaproteobacteria; order Hyphomicrobiales; family Rhizobiaceae; genus Rhizobium; species Rhizobium sp. UBA1881. Next base: position 12,500 of record NZ_DDHH01000129.1, on the reverse strand, counting down.
ATCGTTTCCGGCTTCTTGATCTCACCATAAGACCAGGAGAGAATCTTCTCCGGAGACGCAATCGAGATCCGGATGGAATCGAAATTCTGCGCAGGCACCTGCGGATTGAAAAGATTCATGACCTCTTGGTTCATGCCTGTCTCCTTCATGGGCTGAAAGCCCTCAAACTGCGATGATCAGCGGCAAATCCCGGGCGCCGCGCCATCGCGAAAAAACGACAATAACCGCAGAATGCGGCGAAATCGTCCCTTCCCGGCCAACACGTTACGGGGCCAGAGCTGGGACGGTGCGCGCTACATGGCAGCGCGCACCCTATCAGGTGGTTACTCGGCGGCGTCCGGCAACTGGCCGGTCTGCTGCTCGTCAACCTTCGAGTTCTCGAGCTCGACGGAAAGACCCAGAGAGCGCATTTCCTTGACGAGAACGTTGAAGCTTTCGGGAATACCCGCTTCGAACGTGTCGTCGCCACGGACGATGGCTTCGTAGACCTTGGTACGGCCGGCGACGTCGTCGGACTTGACCGTGAGCATTTCCTGCAGCGTGTAAGCCGCACCGTATGCTTCCAGAGCCCAGACTTCCATTTCCCCGAAGCGCTGACCGCCGAACTGCGCCTTGCCGCCCAGCGGCTGCTGGGTAACGAGCGAGTAAGGACCGATCGAACGAGCGTGGATCTTGTCGTCGACAAGGTGGTTGAGCTTGATCATGTACATGTAGCCGACGGTGACCTTGCGGTCGAAGGGCTCGCCCGTGCGGCCGTCGTACAGAACCGACTGACCACTTTCGTGCAGACCTGCCTTCTTCAGCATAGAGGCAACGTCAGGCTCATGCGCACCGTCGAAGACCGGCGTTGCGATTGAGACACCACGGCGGGACTGCTCGGCCAGCTTGACCAGCGCGTCGTCGTCGAAGTGGGCGACTTCATCCTTGGCCTGCGAAGCGTAGACATCCGTCAGCTCCGTCTTCAGGTCGGTGATGTCCATCGTCTTGCGGTATTCGTCGAGCAGCTCGCCGATCTTCTTACCCATGCCGGCGCAAGCCCAGGCAAGGTGGGTTTCGAGGATCTGGCCGACGTTCATGCGCGAAGGCACGCCCAGCGGGTTCAAGCAGATGTCGACATGCGTGCCGTCTTCGAGGAACGGCATGTCTTCGACAGGCACGATACGCGAGACAACGCCCTTGTTACCGTGACGGCCGGCCATCTTGTCGCCCGGCTGGATCTTGCGCTTCACAGCAACGAAGACCTTGACCATCTTCATGACGCCAGGAGGCATTTCGTCGCCGCGCTGGACCTTCTCGACCTTGTCCATGAAGCGCTGTTCAAGGCGCGACTTGGATTCGTCGTACTGGCCACGCAGAGCTTCGAGCTCGGACTGAACCTTCTCGTCCTCGACGGCGAACATCCACCACTGCGAGCGGGGATATTCGGAGACGACGGCGTTGGACAGCTCGGTGCCCTTCTTGAAGCCCTTCGGGCCTGCGATGGCAACCTGGCCACGCAGCATGTCGATCAGACGGCCGTAGACGTTACGGTCGAGGATCGCCTGCTCGTCGTCGCGGTCCTTTGCAAGACGCTCGATCTCTTCGCGCTCGATAGCCATCGCGCGCTCGTCCTTTTCAACGCCGTGGCGGTTGAAAACGCGAACTTCGACGATCGTGCCGTAGGTGCCCGGAGGCATGCGCATGGAGGTGTCGCGAACGTCGGACGCCTTTTCACCGAAGATGGCGCGCAGAAGCTTTTCTTCCGGCGTCATCGGGCTTTCGCCCTTCGGCGTGATCTTGCCGACGAGGATGTCACCCGGCTGAACTTCAGCACCGATGTAGACGATACCGGCTTCGTCGAGGTTCTTCAGCGCTTCTTCCGAAACGTTCGGAATGTCGCGCGTGATTTCTTCCGGACCAAGCTTGGTGTCGCGGGCCATCACTTCGAATTCTTCGATGTGGATGGAGGTGAACACGTCGTCAGCGACGATGCGTTCCGACATCAGGATCGAGTCTTCGTAGTTGTAACCGTTCCACGGCATGAACGCGACGAGCGCGTTGCGGCCGAGTGCCAGGTCGCCCAGGTCCGTCGACGGGCCGTCGGCGAGAATGTCGCCGCGGTTGATGACGTCACCAACGGTGACCAGCGGACGCTGGTTGACGCAGGTGTTCTGGTTCGAACGCTGGAACTTCTGCAGACGGTAGATATCAACACCGGACTTGCCGGCATCGAGGTCTTCCGTCGCACGGATAACGATACGCGTCGCGTCGACCTGGTCGACCACACCGCCACGGCGAGCGCCGATAGCAGCGCCGGAGTCGCGGGCAACGATCGGCTCCATGCCGGTGCCGACGAACGGAGCTTCAGCGCGCAGCAGAGGCACGGCCTGACGCTGCATGTTCGAGCCCATGAGAGCGCGGTTGGCGTCGTCGTTTTCCAGGAACGGGATGAGAGCGGCTGCGACCGAAACAACCTGCTTCGGCGAAACGTCCATCAGGTTCATGCTGTCGCGCGGAGCGAGCATAACTTCGCCGGCGTGACGGCAAACGACGAATTCGTCGACGAACGAGCCGTCGGAACCGAGTTCGGCGTTGGCCTGAGCGACGTAGTACTTCGCCTCTTCCATTGCGGAGAGGTAAAGAACGTCGTTCGTGACCTTGCCGTCAACGATGCGGCGGTACGGCGATTCAATGAAGCCGTATTTGTTGACGCGTGCGAAGGTCGCCAGCGAGTTGATCAGACCGATGTTCGGACCTTCCGGCGTTTCGATCGGGCAAATACGGCCGTAATGCGTCGGGTGAACGTCGCGGACTTCGAAGCCTGCGCGCTCGCGGGTCAGACCACCCGGGCCAAGAGCCGAAAGACGACGCTTGTGGGTGATTTCCGAAAGCGGGTTCACCTGGTCCATGAACTGCGACAGCTGCGAGGAGCCGAAGAATTCGCGGACGGCAGCTGCTGCCGGCTTGGCGTTGATCAGGTCCTGCGGCATGACCGTGTCGATTTCGATCGAGGACATACGTTCCTTGATCGCGCGCTCCATGCGCAGCAGGCCGAGACGGTACTGGTTTTCCATCAGTTCGCCGACGGAGCGAACGCGACGGTTGCCGAGGTTGTCGATGTCGTCGATCTCGCCCTTGCCGTCGCGCAGTTCGACGAGCATCTTGACCACGGCCAGGATGTCGTCCTTGCGCAGGACACGGACGGTGTCTTCGACTTCGAGGTCGAGACGCATGTTCATCTTGACGCGACCGACGGCCGACAGGTCGTAGCGCTCGGCGTCGAAGAACAGCGAGTTGAACATCGCTTCGGCCGATTCCATGGTCGGCGGTTCACCCGGACGCATGACGCGGTAGATGTCGAACAGAGCGTCCTGACGGTTCTCGTTCTTGTCCGCGTTCAGCGTGTTGCGGATGTAGGCGCCGACGTTGATGTGGTCGATGCCGAGAACCGGGATTTCTTCGAAGCCATGCGACAGGATGACGGCGAGCGACTTCTCGTCGATTTCGTCGCCTGCCTCGAGGTAGATTTCACCCGTGGAGTAGTTGACGATGTCTTCGGCGAGGAAGTTGCCGTACAGGTCTTCGTCGGTCGCCTGCAGAGCCTTGAGGCCCTTCTCGGACAGCTGACGGAGCAGACGCGGGGTCAGCTTCTTGCCACCTTCGACGACGATTTCGCCGGTGTCGGCGTCGATCATGTCGCCGATCGTCTTCGCACCCTTGAGGGTCTCAGGCGTAAACGGAATGCGCCAGCCCTTGCCGTCACGAACATAGTCGGACTTGGTGTAGAAGGTCGACAGGATCTCTTCGCCGTCCATGCCGAGCGCCATCAGCAGCGACGTTACCGGCAGCTTGCGGCGACGGTCGATACGGGCGTAGACGATGTCCTTGGCGTCGAATTCGATATCGAGCCAGGAGCCGCGATACGGGATAACGCGAGCGGCAAACAGCAGCTTGCCGGACGAGTGGCTCTTGCCCTTGTCGTGGTCGAAGAACACGCCCGGCGAACGGTGCATCTGAGACACGATAACGCGCTCGGTGCCGTTGACGATGAACGTGCCGTTGTTGGTCATGAGCGGCATGTCGCCCATGTAAACCGACTGTTCCTTGATGTCCTTGATCGACTTCGCGCCCGTATCTTCATCGATATCGAACACGATCAGACGGAGAGTAACCTTCAGCGGCGCGGCGTAGGTCAGGTCGCGCTGGCGGCATTCATCGACGTCGAACTTCGGCGGTTCGAACTCGTAGGACACGAATTCCAGCATGGAAGCGCCGGAGAAATCCGTGATCGGGAATACGGACTTGAAAACCGACTGAAGGCCCTCGTCAGGGCGACCGCCCTTGGGCTCTTCAACCATCAAAA
>NZ_DDHH01000129.1:0-8102 GCF_002338015.1 Rhizobium sp. UBA1881 | reverse complement strand
CATCAAAAATTGGTCATAGGACGCCTTCTGAACCTCGATGAGGTTCGGCATTTCCGTGACTTCTGGGATCTTACCGAAAAACTTGCGTACGCGCCTACGACCATTGAACGAAAGGGTCTGAGCCATCGTCGCTCCTTCAAAATTGCATCCGGGCCTGCAACGGACGGGAACCGATGGCCAGTCGACCCCGTCAAGCAATGTGCGCTTCAAACTCGTCTCACTTCCCGAAATCACGAGGCCGGATTGCCTGCGCGTCTCGGTTCGAGACCATCCTCTTGAAGAACCCATTACCCAAAAGCCGTTTTCACGCGGCTTTTGGGTAATTCGTTCCGGGAAACGGCAAATGGGAGGCCGGAAATCCAGCCTCCCAGATGCAGTTCAAGATTACTTAACGTCGACCTTAGCGCCGGCGTCTTCAAGCTTCTTCTTGATGTCGGCAGCTTCAGCCTTGGAAACAGCTTCCTTGACAGCCTTCGGAGCGGCTTCAACGAGGTCCTTAGCTTCCTTCAGGCCGAGGCCCGTGATAGCGCGAACTTCCTTGATGACGTTGATCTTGTTAGCGCCGGCGTCAGCCAGGATAACGTCGAACTCGGTCTTTTCTTCTTCAGCAGCAGCCGGAGCAGCGCCACCGCCAGCAGCAGCAACTGCTACCGGAGCAGCAGCGGAAACGCCCCACTTTTCTTCGAGAAGCTTGGACAGTTCTGCAGCTTCCAGAACGGTCAGCGAGGAGAGGTCGTCTACGATCTTTGCGAGATCAGCCATTGTATCAATTCCTTATGTTCGGTTCGAACCGGTTGTTTATAAACAGCAAAAAACCGCCTTATGCGGCTTCGTCCTTCTTGGCGTAAGCCGAGAACACGCGAGCAAGTTGGCTTGCCGGTGCCTGAACAACGCCTGCGATGCGGGTAGCCGGAGTCTGGATCATGCCCAGCAGCTTCGCGCGCAGTTCGTCCAACGAAGGCAGGGTCGCGAGCGACTTGACTGCTTCTGCGTTGAGCGTCGTTGTCCCCATGGCGCCGCCCAAAACAACGATCTTATCGTTGGTCTTGGCGAAATCCACGACGACTTTCGGAGCGGTGATCGGGTCATTGCTGTATGCAATGAGTGTCTGACCGTTGAAGAGACCAGAGATCCCTTCCGCTTCCGTACCCTGAAGGGCGATTTTGGCCAGGCGGTTCTTCGCGACTTTGACGGTACCGCCAGCTGCGCGCATCTTGGAACGGAAGTCGTTCATCTGCGCGACTGTAGCACCAGCATAGTGGGCCACGACAACCGAGCCCGAAGCCTTGAAGACTTCGTTCAGTTCCGTGACGAATTCGCGTTTTTCCGCTCTTTCCACTGCCTATCTCCAGTAGATGAGACCGTGACCGGCCCCATCGGGTTGCCTTTGCCTCCTGAGATCACGAATGATCCCAAGCGACGCTTGAGGATCCTGTCCCCTCGCGCTCCGCGCCAGAAAGGCTAAGAGGCACAAGGCATCCAAGGTTCGAACCAAATCGATGAAGCGAAGCTTCAAAAATTCGGGCCTTACCCGTCTCATGCAGGCCAAGTGATTAAGGGAAAACCACCTGCAATCTCGGACAGGATTCCGGATTTCTCCGGAATATTCCGGCCTCTTGCGAGGCCGGAATCTGATGAGCCGGACTGACGCCCAGCGAAACTTTATTAAGCGGCCGTGACCGAAGCGACTTCGATCTTGACACCCGGGCCCATGGTCGAAGAGATCGCTACGCGCTTGACGTAGTTACCCTTTGCGCCAGCCGGCTTTGCCTTGATGACGGCGTCAGCGAAAGCCTTGATGTTTTCTTCAAGAGCCTTGGCGTCGAACGAAGCCTTGCCGATGCCGGCGTGGACGATACCAGCCTTTTCGACGCGGAACTCGACAGCGCCGCCCTTGGAAGCCTTGACGGCGCCAGCGACGTCCATGGTGACGGTGCCAACCTTCGGGTTCGGCATCATGCCACGCGGGCCGAGAACCTTACCGAGGCGACCGACGAGCGGCATCATGTCCGGGGTCGCGATGCAGCGATCGAAGTCGATCTTGCCGCCCTGAACGATCTCGACGAGATCTTCAGCGCCGACAACGTCAGCACCAGCAGCCTTGGCTTCGTCAGCCTTGGCGCCACGTGCGAAGACAGCAACGCGAACGTCACGGCCCGTGCCGTTCGGCAGGTTGACAACGCCGCGGACCATCTGGTCAGCGTGACGCGGGTCAACACCGAGGTTCATCGATACTTCGACGGTTTCGTCGAACTTGGCGACAGCCCGTTCCTTGACCATGCTGATAGCGAGGTCGAGAGCGTAGAGCTTCGTGGGATCAACACCTTCGTTGATCTTCTTGGTGCGCTTGCCTGCCATGGTCTTATCCTACCACTTCCAGGCCCATGGCGCGGGCAGAGCCCTCAATCATCGCCATTGCACCTTCGATATCAGCTGCGTTCAGGTCCTTCATCTTGGCTTCAGCGATCGTCTTGATCTGAGCCTTGGTGAGCTTGCCTGCGGTGGCGCCCTTGCCAGGCGTCTTGGAACCGGACGTGATCTTCGCTTCCTTCTTCAGCCAGTAGCTGACCGGAGGCTGCTTCATGACGAAGGTGAAGGACTTGTCCTGGTAATAGGTGATGACGACCGGGATCGGCATACCCTTTTCCATTTCCTGCGTAGCGGCGTTGAACGCCTTGCAGAATTCCATGATGTTAATGCCACGCTGACCAAGCGCCGGGCCGATTGGCGGGGACGGGTTAGCCGATCCTGCCTTGACCTGAAGCTTGAGCTGGCCTGCAACTTTCTTAGCCATAACTCTCTGCCTTTCACTGACGGCCGGTTGCCCGACCAATAATGCCGGATCGCTCCGGCGGCTGCGGTTGCGTGGTTCGGATTTTAGGACCCGGCTAAGGTGCCCTCACCTTCCACGCGCTTTGCGGCTTTCGCCGCAAGGACATAAGCCGTTGCCGACTTACATCCGAACTCAGACCTTCTCGACCTGAGCGTATTCCAGTTCGACCGGCGTCGCGCGGCCGAAGATCGACACTTCCACCTTCAGGCGCGAACGCTCTTCGTCCACATCCTGAACCGTGCCGTTGAACGATGCGAACGGACCGTCGGAAACGCGGACCTGCTCGCCGATCTCGAAGCTGACCGAAGACTTCGGACGCTCGACACCTTCCTGAACCTGACCGAGAATACGCTCAGCTTCAGAGTCAGGGATCGGAACGGGCCGGTTGTCGGAACCCAGGAAGCCGGTCACCTTCGGCGTGTTCTTGATCAGGTGGTAGGCTTCATCGGTCAGGTTGGCGCGAACCATCACATAACCGGGGAAGAACTTGCGCTCGCTATCGACCTTACGGCCGCGGCGCACTTCAACCACCTTTTCAGTCGGGACGAGAATCTTCTCGAAGAGATGCTCAAGACCCTTCTGACGGGCCTTGTTCTCGATGTCTTCCGCGACCTTCTTTTCAAAATTCGAATACGCGTGGACGATATACCAACGTGCCGCCATCTTATATCTCCACCCGATCAGTTGCCGATATTGAGCACGAAGCCCAGCAACCAGCCGATCAACTGGTCCGCGGCAAAAAAGAACAGCGCGGCAAAGACAACCATCACAAGCACCATGATCGTAGAGATCATCGTTTCACGGCGCGACGGCCAAGTAACTTTCAACGTTTCCGTGCGAACCTGCTGCAGAAACGTAAGCGGATTTGATTTGGATGCCATCGACTGCCCACGCAATTACGGCGCGTAAAGCTGAACAGATCAGCCCCACGCACCGCGTGTCTGTTGAACCCCTACATAAACACCGATTCCCCATTACACAAGAGGGGAACCAAAGTTTAACGAAATTAACGGATGCGCGGCATCGCGCCAAAAGGCTGCGTCAGCGCTCCGCCAGATATGGAGGCTCCCCCATATCTAGGCCCCTGTTACCATAGCCCTCCCCTTCTTTGCAATGCGCGGGACTTACTTTTATGGAAGACGCCGCGCGCCAGGGTCACGCTCGAAGAGCCGCAGCTCGACCAGACCGTATCTGGCTTCAGCCTTTTGCCGGCTTACATCGGATATCGCCCGGAGCAACAGATTGTCCGGATCGTAGAGGTCGCCTCGCCGTGTCAGCAGCCAAATTCGCGGATGAGCCGCGAGGCGTTCGGCAAGGCCCGAGACGTCGGCCGGCACGATCCGAGGGGCGCCAAGATTGGCAACATACATGCGGTCGCCGTCCGTATCCCGGTACGGAAATGGGCCCGGCAGGTACATCACCTCCGGCGAGCCGGCGGCAGAGCCATAGTATTTCATTGCGACATCAAGCTCATTCGGGATCGCAACGACGATATCGTCCGGCTTGACGTTCGCGGTCAAATCAGCGGCCAAGGCGCGAAAGTCCTCGATCGGGGGCCGCAGATATCCTTGTATCGCCGCCTGGAGACTTAGCGCGATGACGACCCCGCAGACAGTCAGACGCGCCGGAGCCGTTCGAAAAATGCCAACCACTCCGCATGCCGCAAGCACCATCAACGGCGGCGCCATCCAGCCGAAGAGGCGATCGATGTAGACCGGCTTCACCGCGAAGCTCAACGTCAACACGATGCACAAAGGCAGCAGCAGCGTCACGCACAGTCCGGCTGCCAATGCCCTTTCATGGCGCCACAGCACCCACATACCGGGGATCGCCGACAGGATGATCAGCACGGCCGGCGGGAGACCGCCGCCAGCGAGTATCCAGGCGCTGATCAGGTCATAAAGCGCCGGCTTGATCCAGAATTGCAGATTGCCGAAGCTGCGGCTCTGGCTGATGAACCAAGGCAGGAATGGCGACCATACCACCAAAGCGCCGAGACCGGCGCAGCATGCAATCACGAGCATGCGTGGCTTGCAGGACGAATTCGACAGGAGGATCGCGGGCGCCAGACCGCACCAAAGTCCGAAGGCAATGAAGAGCGCCGTGTTGTGGCACCAAAGAAGAAGCCCGCCGGCGAGAGAGAGCATGATGGCCCAGCGCACCGCCGCATTCGGGCCGCCGCTGGCCTGCCGACCAAGAGCTCGGACAAAACCGGCAGCTGAAATGAAGGCCAACGTCGCGGCAAGCGTCTCGAGCGCGTAAGGCCGCGCCTCCTGGGCGTACTTTATGTTCTCGGCATTGACAGCCAAAAGCAAGCCGGCAAGCAGCAATATCGTTTCGCCCGTCCTCCCCGTCTTCAGCAAGCGTCCTGAGACCGAGAGGAGAAAGACGGTCGCAATGCTTGAAAGCACAGAGAGGCTTCGCAAGCCGGACTCGCTTGCACTGAAAAGCAACCGCCACCCTTTGAGTAGCGTATAATATAGCGGCGGATGGGTTTCATATCCGGGAACCTCGCTCCAAAGCTCGTGAAGCGACAGTGCAGAGAACCAGGCACTATAGGTCTCATCGAGCCATAGCGGCCGCGTCGCCAGCGTCGGAATTCTGAGAATCGTGGCGACCAGAAAGATTGCGGCAACGGCGACCCAAAACACGCCGCGCGTGAGTGAAGTGCTCGCCCCCTCAATCCCCGGCCCGGCCGGTGAGGCAACGTCGGTCACACCCTACTCCCGTAGCGGCCCCTCACGACATAGATCGGGCGCCCCTTCACCTCGAAATAGATGCGGCCAACATATTCGCCAAGAATGCCAAGGCCTATCAACTGGATGCCGCCCAAAAGCAGGATTGCCGTCGCAAGCGACGCATAACCCGGCACATCGACACCCCAGATCAGCGTGCGTACTGTGAGCATCACGGCACGCACAACCGCGCAGAACGCCACAAATGTGCCGATATAAGTCCAGATACGCATTGGGAGCGTACTGAAGCTTGTGACCCCCTCGACGGCGAAATTCCACAGTTTCCAAAATGAGAACTTCGTCTTTCCGGCGGCGCGTGGTTCGCGCTTGTATTCGATTTCAGCCGCTCGGAAGCCGACCCAGGCGAAGAGCCCTTTCATGAACCGATGACGCTCGGGCAATTGCACCAAGGCATCGGCGACGTCGCGACTGATCAGGCGGAAATCACCGGCATTCTCAGGTATCTCGACATCGGACAGTGCATTGTGAAGGCGATAGAAAGCGGCGGCCGCCCAGCGTTTCGCCAGCGTGTCGGCAGAGCGGTCCATACGTTTGGCGAGCACAACATCATAGCCTTCGCGCCACTTCTCGATCATCCTCGCGATTAGCTCGGGTGGATCCTGAAGATCGGCGTCGATAGGAACGATAATATCCCCCCGCGCCTCGGCGATAGCCGCCGACAACGCCGCCTCCTTGCCGAAATTGCGGCTAAGGTCAATTGCACGGATCCTCGCGTCGGCACGGCAGGCACCAAGCAGGACGGCGAGCGTGTTGTCGCGGCTGCCGTCATTGACACACACGATCTCAAAATCGATATCGGCGATCCGCTCTAGTTCATCGACAATTCGTTCGAAAAAGAGCGGAAGGACTTCCTGTTCATTGTAGCAAGGGACAACGACCGACAAAAGCGTGGGCGCCTCGTGACTGTCGCCAGCCATCGCTCCGGCGTCCGCTGACACGGTTCGTGGCGATAGACGCGGCCCAACGCGCGGCTTGACCGCATGCTCATCAAAAGTGACTGACTTCAACTTTCGTCTCCGGCGCGGCTTGGCCCACCGGTTACATGCAGGAAACCTGCATATGACTGACCGGCCGGTGAAACCCAGCCGAAGCATACTCGAAAAATCAATAAGGAAGTTTGAAAATGGCAGGGGCAGAGGGGCTCGAACCCACGGCCTGCGGTTTTGGAGACCGCCGCTCTACCAACTGAGCTATACCCCTTTACGCTTCCCGATCAGCCTGTTGGCGAAAGCCGCGACGCATTGTCGAGAAGCATGGCGCACCCTTTAAGACGCCGAGAGGAGATTGGCAAGTGCGTTTTTCACTTTTTCCCATTCCTCGCGCGTACATCAAAACGCGTTCACAGCGTCACGTATCGGCGCCAGTCGTGCTCCTCGCGAAAGCCAAGCACTTCCCTGATCTTGCGGTTCGACAGCAGACCCTCGAATTTGCCGATCTCGCGGGTGAACTTTACGTTCGGGTAATAGCGGGCTGCGAGCTCCCGTGTCGGCGTATTGGCCGACACGGTATCGTTGGCGGCGTTGAACACCTGGAAACCGAGGCCGTCTTTCTCGATGCAGCGATGGCAGATCTGGCCGAGATCGCGTGCGTCGATATAGCTCCAGGCGATCCGCTTGCGCATTTCGGGATTGGCGAAATAGGTCGGGAAATTCGCGTATTCGTGCGGTTCGATGACGTTGCCGATTCGCAGCGCATAGATATCGGCGCCGGAGCGCTCGGCAAACGCCCGCGCCGTCTTCTCGTTCAGCACCTTCGACAGCCCATAGGAATCCATCGGGTTGACGTCGTAGTCCTCCTCCAGAGGGAACTGATGGAAATCGCGATGACCCTCGGCGAAGCAGACGCCATAGGTGGTTTCGCTGGAGGCAACGATGATCTTGCGCACACCGAGCTTCACCGAAGCCTCGATGACATTATAGGTGCCCATCGTGTTGATACGGAAGGTTTCGTTGTCAGGCTTGATCAGGATGCGCGGGATGGCGGCGAAGTGGATCACGGCATCATAGGGAAGGACACCCCTGCCCGCTTCGAGATCCGGAAAGTCACGATACATCGAGAGCGCATTATAGACCTGACCGCTGTCGGTGATGTCGACGATCAGATTTGTAACGCCTCGACTGTCGAGCGGCACGAGATCGATGCTGTGAACCTCATAGCCGGCGTTGACCAACCACGGCACGGCATGACGCCCCGCCTTGCCGGAGCCGCCCGTAAACAAAATGCGCTTCTTCATGAAATGTCCTCCCATTCCTCACTATGGAAGGCATAGATAAAGTGTCGCGTCGGCAACGCAAGGCCACGCTGTCTGATGCCCGTTCGGCTAAGCCGCGTCGAGTTCCGGGATGGCCGCCAACGCAGTCTCCAGAGCCGCGCTCTGAACCTTGATCTCGTAGGCCACCTGCAGGTTCATCCAAAACTCAGGCGTGGTGTTAAAGAACTTGGCAAGGCGTAGCGCCGTGTCGGTCGTGATGCCCACCTTCTCAGCGACAATCCGCTCTATCCTTGTTCTCGGG